>JANXAM010000023.1:0-41151 GCA_025062155.1 Gloeomargarita sp. SKYB120
GGATTGAAACCAGCCTCCGCAGGCGGGGTCGTGAACACCAGCATCGTCTCAAATTCCTTATCCCGGTATGCGGGATTGAAACGCACAAGGAAAAGCACGCGATGGCCCGACAGTACCAGTCTCAAATTCCTTATCCCGGTATGCGGGATTGAAACAAGGGCATAGGGCGGGCGCTGGCAAGAGCGATAGGGTCTCAAATTCCTTATCCCGGTATGCGGGATTGAAACTTTGCCAGCGCTCTTGACAATTCGACAAATTTGTGCTGTCTCAAATTCCTTATCCCGGTATGCGGGATTGAAACTTTACAATTACATGCAAAAACTTTCTCAAATTGACTGTCTCAAATTCCTTATCCCGGTATGCGGGATTGAAACATCCCGTGGAGCGCCACCACGGTTAGCCTTAATGGTCTCAAATTCCTTATCCCGGTATGCGGGATTGAAACGACCAGGCCGCCACATCCCGCATGTTGGCCAAGGCGTCTCAAATTCCTTATCCCGGTATGCGGGATTGAAACCTGAAATTCGCCATTTTCCGGGCAGCGATTAACCTTGTCTCAAATTCCTTATCCCGGTATGCGGGATTGAAACGTAGTGGTGCACCAGGAAGGCGAAGAGCCACACCGGCGTCTCAAATTCCTTATCCCGGTATGCGGGATTGAAACGCCGTCGTTGCCCACCCGCACTTGCCCGAAGGCATCAGTCTCAAATTCCTTATCCCGGTATGCGGGATTGAAACACATTGTCAGCGGTAAATTCCCCATTAAATCTCAAGTAAACTGCTGGCTTAGACTCATCGGGTCGTGTACGGTAATTTTTTTCTTGTTAATCGAAATCATGCCGCTCTGGCGCAAATCCCCGAGAAGTCGCGTGACGGTCACCCGTGTAGAACCGATGGCTTCGGCAATCGCTTGGTGAGACAGTTTTAAGTCAATCATCACGCCGGCGCTGGTTGGTACGCCAAAGTCTCGACACAGGATGAGCAGGAAACTGGCCAGCCGCGCTCCCATATCGCGATGGGCTAACGTTTCAATCATCATTTCGGTTTGCAAAATCCGGGACGCCAGCCCCCGCAATAGGATCAGCGATAGCTCTGGGTCACTTTTGATGAGCGCTTCCACTTGTTCAATGGGTACCGAATAAAGCTGGGTGGTGGTAAAGGCAACGGCGTGATAAAAGCGGTCCGAGCGATGACCCGTGATGAACGATAGCACGCCAAAAAAGCTATTTTCCCGCAGCAGGGCAACAGTAATTTCTTCACCAGATTCATACACCCGCGAGAGTTTCACTGCGCCTTTAATCAAAAAATAAATCCGTTCTGCCGGATCGCCGGGAAAGAAAATGGTTTTGCCCCGCTCAAAGGTCTCCACGCCTTGGGGAAATGTGCCATGGGATAACCGGTGCAACAGGCCATAAAGGGGTTTGTCCTGCAGTACAGCCATTGGCAGAAAGCGACCAAATACTAATGTTCCACGCTATGGGAATGCTGCTAGCTCAATTGTATTCTCTATAACTATTTGTGCCCGCTTGTGCTGGGGAGCATTCCAGGCTAGGGTGGAGACAGTGTCCATACATGCCGGTGGGAGCGATATGTTGAGCTTGCAGGGAAAAAAGGCACTGGTGCTGGGAATTGCCAACGAATACTCGATTGCCTGGGGGATCGCCCAACAACTGCACCAGGCGGGCGCGACGCTAGGGGTCACTTATCTACCCGATGAAAAAGACCGTTTCAAGCAAAAGGTGGCCCAGTTGACCGAACCCCTGCATCCGGAACTTTTTTTGCCTTGCGACGTGCAGAAAGATGAACACATCCGCGACCTGTTCCAAGCTGTTCGAGAGCGCTGGGGCACCTTAGATGTGCTAGTGCATTCCCTGGCGTTTGTCCCCAAGGAAGGGCTAGAAGGGGATTTCAGCCAGATTTCGCGGGCGGGGTTTGCCCAGGCGCTCGACGTGAGCACTTACTCATTGATTGCCCTGTGCCGGGCGGCCAAACCCTTGTTCAGTCCGACGGCGTCGGTCATTACGTTGACGTACTTAGGGGGTGTGCGGGTCGTGCCGAACTACAACACGGCTGGGGTGGCTAAAGCTGCTTTGGAAGCCTGCGTGCGCTATTTGGCCTATGAGCTGGGGCCGCAGGGGGTGCGCGTCAATGCCATTTCCGCTGGGCCAATTAAAACCCTGGCGTCGTCAGCAGTGGGGGGGATTCGCGACATGATTCAACACGTGCGGCAAACGGCTCCCCTGCGTCGGTCCGTCACGCAACTGGAAGTAGGCAATACAGCGGCCTTCCTGGCGAGCGACCTAGCTAGCGGCATCACCGGGCAAGTGATCTACGTGGATGCAGGCTACGAGATTATGGGGATGACAGCGCCAGCGGATTGATATACCCTGAAATTGTCCCACGGCCCACCAGCAGTCAATGGCTCCGTTACACATCGCGGTCGAAGCGCCGGCCCACATTCTCATCGGCCTGGCAAGCGGTGAATTGGAACGCATCGGCGGCGTGATACGGAATGCCCAGACCAAACAGGTGGTGATGTGGCTGCGGGATGCAGGAGCGACACCAGCCCAGGCATTTTTGGGCATGACCACCGCAGCCAGTTGGTTGAATTTGGGGGTCGCAGCGGTTGGCTTTGCGCTTGTGATTGAAAAACTCAATAAACTAGAAAAAGCCCTGCAAAGTTTGCAACAGATTACTAAAGAGATCAGCGACAAAATTGACCTGAGTTTTTATGCCAACTTCCGGGCGGCAGTTGATTTGGCGCAAAACGCTTTTCGGATGCAGCAAACGCACAACCGGCGAACGAGTGCGATGACTGCGATTAATCGCTTTTTGGAAGCCCAACACATTTATAGCGACCTAGCGCGGCAGCAACTTCCTTACAAAACCAAAGCGATTGCCGCCTATCTTCACACGCTGTATCTAGCCTACGTAGTAGAAGCACGGTGTTATTTAGAACTGGAAGAACTAGACACGGCCAGACAACGTTTAGAAGCAGGCTACCGAGAACTGAACCAGCTCCTGCGCCAGTATGTGGATATTCTCTTGACGGACAGGCCGGTGATTTATCTCCATCCCAAACTCTCGCCCCAGGTGGATTTAACTCGTTTAACCCACATCTTCCGTTGGAAACATCAAAATTATCGTCTGACTGAAAACGAAGTGTTTGAGTTGCTACGCCGGACATGGCTTTTGAATGAGAACTACGATATTCATGTGGGTTACTGGATTGACAACTTACCCCCTGCTGTTATCTCCCAAACCGAAATTGACCGCAACTTGTTTGGTGTAACTCCGGCAGGTCGGGAGAAAGTGTTTCAGCGTCTTGCCGAAACCGTCAATCATATCGAGTCGCTGCTGGAAACGGACCAGCGGTTTCTAGGGTATCAGTTGGAGGTACAAGCGCTCCAGCAACAGGGCCTGAGTTTTCGGGCGTTTCAAGACCTAAAACCTGAAGGGACTTCCCTACCGCCAGTGGTCTATATTTATCCAGAATCCTGAGACGGTTGCCCCTATACTGGAAACGTTTGTCCCTGGCGCGGTGGAATGTCGCCTGAATCGCAACGGCTGGTTGAACTGTATATCACTTTGTCAGTTTGTACAGGTCTGGGCTGGCTGGTGGGGCCTTACGTGGGGCCGAAATTACTCGACCGGGTTGGGCAATGGCTGTTTTGGGTGGGCATGCCCCTGAGTGTGCTGGGTTTTGTCCTGAATGTGCAACTGACGCTGGATGTCTGGTGGGCGGGATGGGTGGCGCTGCTGGCATTTTGGGGAGCCTGGGGACTGGGTGAACTGTGGCTACGCTGGCGGGGCGCGCACTGGTCACTGCCACAGCGGGGGAGTTTCCTACTGACCGCTATGGCCGGCAACACAGGCTATGTGGGCTATCCAGTGTGTTTGTTCCTGGTCGGGCCGTCCTATTTCGGCTGGGCAGTGGTGTTTGATTTGATGAATACCCTGGCGGGTTCCTACGGGTTGGGTGTGTGGCTGGCGGCGAAACTGGGGGGACGACGGGCCAAACCCTGGCTGGCGCTGGTGCGTAATCCGATGCTGTGGGCGGCGTTGCTGGCGCTAGCGTTGTACCAGGTATCCCGTCCGGCTTGGCTCAATGTCAGCTTAAAAACGATTGCCTGGAGTATGGTCGTGGTTTGCCTGGTGCTGATGGGGGTGCGCCTGCGGCAAGTGCGGCACTGGGGGAAATTGAAGTCCGTCGCTGCCAGCTTGGGGATTAAGATGCTGGTGATCCCGCTGCTGGTGGGGCTGCTATTGCAAGGGTTCGGGGTACCAGCGCCGGTACGATTGACACTGGTGCTGCAAGCAGGGATGCCACCAGCCCTGGCCACTTTAGTTTTGACCGAGGCCTACGGCCTGGAACCAAGTTTCACCGTTAGTGCGATTGGGCTGGGGTTGGGATTGCTGCTGGTCACGTTGCCCCTGTGGTTAGCGCTGTTCGGTGGGGGCATCGGCTAGGGTCGTTAGAATTGATATGAAGTACTACATTGATGGCGAGCGATTGACCGTCTGTGCAACCAACTGACCCCAATAAATTCACCGAAAAAGCCTGGGAAGCGATTGTCAAGTCCCAAGACATTGCCCGCCGGTACCGCCAGCAGCAACTGGAAGTCGAACATCTCATGCTGGCGCTGCTGGAACAGAATGACTTTGCCGTGAAGATGCTGGTGCAAAGCGGCTGTGATCTAGTGCAATGTACCCAGCAGTTGGAGATGTTTGCGCGGCGGCAACCCCAAGTCAGCGCAGCCAACGGGCAATTGTACCTGGGGCGGTTTTTAGACATTTTGCTGGACCGCGCCGAAGCCCAACGCCTGACCTGGAATGACGCTCTGATCTCGGTGGAACACCTGTTACTGGGGTTTAGCGAAGATGAGCGCCTGGGACGCCGCCTGTTCCAAAACCTAGGGGTCACCACCGAGCAACTGATTACTGCTATCAAGACCATCCGGGGACACCAACGGGTACAGGACGCCACACCGGAAGCCCATTACCAGGCTCTGGAACGCTATGGCCGGGATTTGACCGAACAGGCGCGGGCGGGTAAATTAGACCCCGTCATTGGGCGAGACGAAGAAATCCGGCGGGTGATCCAAGTCCTGTCGCGGCGCACCAAAAATAATCCCGTGCTCATCGGTGAACCGGGCGTTGGGAAAACGGCCATTGCCGAAGGACTGGCGCAACGGATTGTCAATGGCGACGTGCCGGAGTCCCTGAAAAATCGCCGCCTGATTTCCCTGGATGTGGGGAGTTTAGTCGCCGGGGCGCGTTACCGGGGCGATTTTGAGAAGCGCTTGCAGGCGGTGTTGCGGGAAGTAACGGAAGCCGCTGGTCAAGTGATTTTGTTTATTGACGAACTGCACACCGTTGTTGGCGCCGGGGCGACTACCCAGGGTGCGATGGACGCGGGCAACTTGCTCAAACCCATGCTGGCACGGGGCGAGTTGCGCTGTATTGGCGCCACCACCCTTGACGAATATCGCAAGCACATCGAAAAAGACGCAGCACTCGAACGACGGTTTCAACCCATTCGCGTGGAAGAACCCAGCCAAGATGACACGGTGGCCATTTTACGGGGATTAAAAGAGCGCTACGAAGTGCATCACGGGGTAAAAATTGCTGACGCGGCATTGGTGGCTGCGGTACGCTTGTCTGTGCGCTACATTCCCGACCGGTTCTTACCCGACAAAGCCATTGATTTGATTGACGAAGCCGCCGCCAAGCTCAAGATGGAAATCACATCGAAGCCGGAAGAATTAGAAGTGATTGAGCGGCGGTTGATGCAACTGGAAATGGAGCGGTTATCGCTGGTAAATGACCGGGATGCCGCCAGTCAAGAACGCCTGAAAAAAATTGAACGGGAAATTGCGACCCTGAGTGCGCAACAACAGTCGCTCAACCAGCAATGGCAAAGTGAAAAACAACTGCTCGAAGCCATTAAGGCGCTGAAACAGGAAGAAGAGCAAATCCGCGTGCAAATTGAGCAAGCCGAACGGAACTACGACCTGAACCGGGCCGCCCAACTGAAATACGGTCGCCTAGAAGCCCTACACCAAGAGTTAGAAGCCAAGGAAGCAGCCCTGGCGGAAATTCAATCGCACAATGCCACGCTTTTGCGCGAACAGGTCACTGAAGCCGATGTCGCCGAAATTGTGGCCAAATGGACAGGGATTCCGGTGCGGCGGTTGTTGGAATCCGAACGGCAAAAATTGCTCCATCTCGAAGAATACCTGCATCAAAGGGTGATTGGGCAAGAGCAAGCGGTCAAAGCTGTTGCTGCGGCCATTCGCCGGACACGCGCTGGTTTGAAATCTCCCCGTCGTCCTATCGGTTCATTTCTATTTCTCGGCCCTACAGGCGTTGGCAAGACGGAACTGGCCCGCACCTTAGCGGAAGCCCTGTTTGACAGTGAACAGGCGTTGGTGCGTTTAGACATGTCCGAGTACATGGAAAAGCACAGTATTTCCCGGTTGTTGGGCGCGCCGCCGGGTTACGTGGGCTATGAAGAAGGGGGGCAATTGTCAACGGCCATTCGCCGGCGTCCCTATGCCGTGGTCTTGCTCGATGAAATTGAAAAAGCCCACCCTGATATTTTCAATGTGTTGTTGCAAATTTTGGACGATGGGCGGGTGACGGATTCCCAGGGGCGCGTGGTGGACTTTCGCAACACCATTATCGTCATGACCAGCAATTTGGGGAGCGAATTGATCTTAGAAGGCACCGAAACCCCCGCCTTTTTAGAACCCAAAATCCGGCAATTGCTAGCGGCTCACTTCCGGCCTGAATTCTTGAACCGCATTGATGAAATCATCATTTTCCACTGTCTCAACCGCGACCAATTGCGGGCAATTGTGCAATTACAAATCCAACAACTCCAGCAACTGTTATCCGAGCAACAAGTCACCTTGGACGTCACTCCTGTAGCGGTGGACTACTTAGTGGAAGCGGGTTACGACCCAGCCTATGGCGCGCGACCCCTGCGACGTGCGATTCAGCGGGAGTTAGAAAACCCCCTGGCCGACTTTCTCCTGGCGCAAGCGGCTGGTGGTCCGATGAAGGTCAAGGTGGATGTGCGCGATGGACGGTTAGTGCTCACGCGGCGCATGGGAACGCCGAATGATCCAATAGCTCACCGATAGCGCCAAAACGGCTGCGGCCAGGCCAATCAGGCTGAGACCCGTGGTTTTTTCCAAATCTAGAATGATAATTTTCCGGGCCACTGCAATCAAAGATGTCACAATCACCAACTCTACCTGCAACACATGCCGCTGCAAATAAGCCGTGATATTTTCCAAAATTTCTAGAGCAATCAACACATTCAAAAACGCCCCAAAAATGGTGAATAAATTTTGACCGAAAAATCCCTTGGGTTCGGTGTTCAATTCAATGACCAATAGCCGAATTAAATCAATGACGGCCACAAAAATAACCCCAATCATCGCCAGGGAGAGAAACCGGGCGACCCAGGATTCAACCGTAGCGACGCCTGCTAGGAAACGAGTTTCTTCCCCCACCTGTCCCAGCCAGCGCCACAGCCACTTCATCTTTTTTTGCCTTACCAACCGTTACCGAGAAACCACAGTCCGACCAAAACCACACCACCCAAAATAGTCAGCAGATAAATTTGGGACTTGCCACTGACACTGTATTTCAATAACTGACCGCTAAAAATTGTGGAAACCCCTACTAAATGCACCAACCCATCCACCAGATAACGGTCAACCCAGGCGGTTAAACGGGACATCACCCGCACCAGTTGCACCACTGTTGCCTGATAAACCGGTTCGATGTAAAAGTCGTAGGCGAGAAAATCTTCACCCAACCGCCACCAGCGCTGCGCTGAACGCACGCCCCGCCGTTTCAGTTCCAACGCTGCCCCTGCTCCTATACCCAGTGCGCCTGACGTGATGAGGAGTAGCACTTCTCCCCGTTGCCACGGACCCCACACCGGCGACAATTCCCACTGCCTGAGCACCACCGGCGTTAGTAAGGTGATAAAAATCATGGCAACCATCGGCACTGCCATTGGCCAGGCCACTTCCGGGGTGCGGCGAGTTTTTGGTTGCACTGGCCCGAGAAACACCAGACGGAACACGCGGGTCAGGTTCAACGCGCACAGGAAATTGATCACCAACACCAAGCCCAGCACCCACGTCGGCATTGTTACAAACCAGCGACAAAAGACCCAGAACATGCCCAAGGGAAATAGTCCCACTAAGCCCAAAGACCCAACCACAAAACTGGTGATGGTTACCGGCATCCGTCGCCCAATACCCCCCATTTCCGTAATATCTTGGCTAGATGTAGTAATGGTAATCGCGCCGGCACTCATAAACAACAAGGCTTTGGCGACCGCATGGGCAAATAACAACCAGAAAGCGACATCGGGCTGTTGCAAACCCACTGCAATAAAAACCAGTCCTAAGTACGCGCTCGTGGAGTGAGAAAGCGTCCGTTTCATATCAATTTGCGCTAGGGCCATCAAAATGGTGCCGACGGCTGTCATCGTGCCTAAAATGACAAGTGCATCGAGAGCGACCGGCGAGCGAGACAAGACCGGCTCTAATTTAATCAGCACGTAAGCCCCTGCCGCCACCACAATCGAATTACGTAAAACAGATGCTGGATTGGGGCCTTCCATCGCTTCGTCTAACCACAAATGCAAGGGGAATTGGGCGCATTTGCCAATGGGTCCAGCAATCAATGCCAAACCCAGTAACGTCCAAACTGCTGGCGGTAAATCGGCGGTTGCGGCCCAAGTGGCAATCTCTGGAAAGGTCAATCCTGACCCCAATCCCGACAGGGCTACCACGCCCATTAAAAACACTACATCCCCAACCCGTTTCGTTAAAAATGCATCCCGCGCTGCTTTTACCACCAAAGGTTGGGCATACCAAAAACCTACCAATAAATAGGTCGAAAGGGTGAGCATTTCTAGCAGCATATAGCTTAGAAATAAAGAGTCGCTTAAGGCAATCCCCCCCAACGCCGATTCAAAAAAGCCAATTAACCCATAAAAACGCGCCAGCGACCAGTCTTTTTCCATATACCCCAGCGCGAATAACTGGGCCAGCAGCGTAAAGCTATTCACCGTTGTGAGCGCCAGGAGCGACGGCACCGATAGATGCAGCGCCAGCGTCAAGTCCAAATCCGCAACGTGCAACCAGTGAAACATCAACTCCTGGGGAAGCTGTTCCTGTCCTACGAGCAACGCCGCCCCACTATGCAAAAACGCCAGCAGGGACGCCAGCATATTCAAATAAGCCGCTGGTCGTTGACCTGTGCGTTGAATCAACCCCAGAGACCACGGCAACGTGACAATCGCCCCTAGCAACCCATAGACAGGGCTAAACCAAACCGTATCGAAAATCCACTGCGGCATGGTCATCACCAGGAGTCACGCCGTACTTGATTGTCCCATGTCCGGCGCTACCAGTAGCAACCTTGTTCAACAACTTGACAATTCGGTGGGACTTCCTGGGGAGCCGGTCGTACCCAGTGTTCATTATATAGCTGCTGAAAAAAGGGCCGTTCATCCCATCGTTTACCTTTGATGCCGAATAGAATTTGCGTCGCTCCCCGCAGATGAATCACTTTTTTGCCTAGACGTTTTACATAAGCCGCTAAAGGTAATCCGTAAGCACCTGCTCCGATAATGGCAATATCAAATTCGATTTTGCTCACCTTGTCACACATCCAATCCAGCGCAGCAAACCCACAGTCATTGCCAGCAATAGATTGCACCGCCTTTAAGGTTTTCAACTCAAACTCGGGTAAAACATCAGGATTTTGAAAGAGTAATTCGCGCTTCTGATACTGCTGTTGAATCGTATCGGCAAAGGGATGGATAACTAACACAACTTTCCCCCGCAATGCCACTGACCATGGCTGTTCATGGTAATAGGGTTCTAAGTCTTCCAATTTCACTTTCACTGCTTGGGAGATGACGTCCCTAAAAAGTTGTTCATCGGGCAACCAGGAACCTAGAATGTCTATGAGGGGCCTGGAGTATGCGTTCACAAAAGCGCTCCAAATAGGGCGGTTCCGCTGGGAAAAATCCCGCATTGTAACGCATTTTTTGCCTAATCTTAGTATCCCACCAGAAAGGCCCTGATTGACCAGTAATGTAGCGCCAACTTTTCTGCAAAGGAAATGCATTTTTCTGGTGAATTCTGTAGTAGTGGACAAGCGCCCCTAGTTCCACTCCCCCAAATCGGGCAATCATGCAAGGTTCAGGCGCGAGAACTTTTGCTTTGATCACGTCACTGGCGGCCTGTCCAGAATAATCAACTGGCGGTCGGGATGGGGAAGTGTCAGTTAAGGTGAGTTTCTTACCCCAGCTATAAACGCGGCGACCAGTATTCAACAAGCGAATTACCAAAGGATGAACCGTCATTAACATCACCAATAAGCTTTCACGCGACCAATTTTGGGTGGAACTTCGTGGGGAGCTGGTCGCACCCAGTGCTCATTATACAGTTGCTGGAAGAAGGGCATCTCATCCCAGCGGCCCCCTTTGATGCCGAAAAGAATTTGAGTTGGCCCACCCAGATGAATGGCCTTTTTACCTAGACGTTTTACATGGGCCGCTAAGGGCAATCCATAAGCACCTGCGCCGATGATGGCAATATCAAACTCAATCTTGCTGATGGCTTCGCACATCCAGTCAAAGGCGGCAAACCAGTCAGGAAACCCGCAATCATTACCGGCAATAGATTGCACCGCCCTTAAGGTCTTTAGCTCAAACTCAGGTAAAATATCAGGGTTCTGAAATAACATTTCGCGTTTCTGATATTGTTTCTGAATCGTATCTACAAAAGGGTGAATCACTAGCACTGTTTTACCCTGGAGTGCTTTGGACCAGGGATGTTCATGATAATAGGGTTCTAGGTCACTAAAACGTATCAATTTGGCCTGGGTTAAAAAATGTTGGATTTGCCGCACGAAATAGTCCTGTTTCCCTTCCCAAAACGCCAGGACATCAATGAGTTGCATATCGGCAATCATCCGTTCCCCAAAACGTTCTAAATACGTGGGTGTCGCTGGAAAAAAACCCGCATCCATCCACATGGACTCCTGGGCGCTCTGGTCCCACCAAAAATGATGAATCTGACCGCGAATATAGTTCCAGGATTTTTCTCCCCAATACTGGGCATGGCGACGGATGTGATAGGCTCGCAAAGTTGCGTTTAACTCCACATTGCCAAAGCGGCAAATCATGCAGGGGCCAGGCGTTTCCAGGATTTGCTGGATGTAGTCACTTGCTGCTTGACCTGCGTAATGAACTCGAATGGGGGGTGCTGTCGCTGGATGGATTACCCCATAAATACGGCGTAATAATTTGAGCAGTAGAACACTCAACCGCTGCAAAATTGGCCCCCTGGAACCGCCATTGACTGGGATTCATCATATCTCAATCGAGCCACGTCCACTCACGAAACATGGCCGCTTGCCCGTAGTACTGTCCCTGGTCATCGAGCACGTTCCACACAATGGCATTTTGAAACTGAAACCGGCGCCCTTTGCGACTAATGCGCACACCCCGGTAACCCTGCGCCCAACCTTGCGTCTTGACCTGCTGTAACAACTGCGCGCGCTCCGGTTGATATTCATTAGCGGCGGACAGCCGTGACGGTAGGCCAATCCATTGATCCCACGTGGTTTCCCATAAATCTAGGGCAGCTTGATTACCGTAATTGAAACAGGGGTCAGGCTGAGTGTCGTGGGAAACCAGAACCCAGGGTGCATGAAATAAACCATAGGCTAAGGCTTCTAAATCAAGGCTTGCATCCATCAAGCGCTGCCCTGTCCAGTGGCGAAAACTGCTAATGAGTCGTTGGCTGTGGGTTTGCACATCAGGGCGTTGCCAAGGAGAAATGCCGCTCATGCCTTAGTTAATTGGTCCAGCCTGGCCCGCACGGCTTGAATGTCTTGCCACATGAGCCATTTGGGGCTGCCGACTTCCCGCGAGGGGTTGCGCAATAAAAAGGCCGGATGGAAGATGGGCATACATTCGTATCCTTGCCACTCAAACCATTGGCCCCGAATTTTTGTAATGCCCCGTTTGTCGCCCAAGATGGCTTGCACAGCGACCGCTCCCGCTAACAGGATAATTTTGGGATTGACCAATCGGATTTGGGCGAGCAGATAGGGTTTGCAGGCGGCCACTTCATCGGGTTCCGGGTTGCGGTTGCCAGGCGGACGGCATTTGATCACGTTGCAGATATACACGTCCCGCTCGCTGTCGAGATTGACAGACGCCAGGATTTTGTCAAGCAATTGTCCAGCTTTACCCACAAACGGTAAACCGGTTTCGTCTTCCTGTTGCCCTGGCGCTTCTCCAATCACCATTAAGGACGCCTGGGGATTGCCCCGACTGACCACCACATGGGTGCGGGTCTCCGCTAGACGACATTTCTGACAGGTTTGACAAGCGCGGTTTAATTCATCCAAACTGGCGTAATCCACCGGCGGGGGCGCAGGTTCAGGTGCGAGTTGAAATAAATCCATTTGTTCGCCGGCCATGGCTTTGCCCTATCTACGCCGCACTATTCATACCCGCCGCGCCATGGGATTCTGGGGACGGAGGGATAATCTTTTCCAACCCGTGGATATGCACGTCTCGCTGTGGGAATGGCACCTTGATATTGTACTTTTGAAAGCTCTCCACAATCCGGTAGTAGAGATCACTTTTGATACGGTACTGCTCGCGGGGTTCGCAAATCCACACCAGCAGGTCAAACATCATGGCGCTTTCGCCGAAATTCACCAACCACACCTGGGGCGCCGGATTGGCCAGGACATCCGGGTGACGGCGGGCGGCTTCTAGTAACGCAGTACGCACCGTTTCCACCGGCGAACCGTAGGCAACTCCCACCGGTACATGCAGGCGCGAGACTGGACTGCCCAAACTCCAGTTAATCACCTGGTTGTCCACAAACCGGGAATTGGGCACGATGATAGAGACGCGGTCCAGGGTGCGAATTTCCGTGGTGCGGGTGCCAATCCGTTCCACTGTGCCTTGCAAATCCCCGACGTTGATAAAATCTCCCACCTGAATCGGGCGCTCCAAGGTAATAATTAAACCGCTGATGAAGTTGTTGGCTGTGTTTTGCAACCCGAAGCCAATCCCCACCCCCAGGACACTGGCTAACAGGGTCAACGAGGTTACATCTAAGCCCCAAATTTGCAACAGAATGATTGACCCCAGCAACACCAGTGTGTAACGGGTTAAAACGGCGACCACTTCCCGTACCCGCTGGTCAGCACCGGCTACTTGTAGTACGCGAGATTTGAGAAGTCCGGCGACCGTGCCCGATAGGGTCCACAACAGCACAAATAAGACGAGAAATGTGAGTAGGTCGAGTAACGAATAGCCCCGATTTCCCAGCGTGACAATGGGTGTGGTTAACCCCACCACTAAAGACCGCACCAAGTAGTAACGGGCAATGCGAATGGTGGGGAATAAATCGGTGAGATAGAGCAAAACAGCCAGCCATATCCCACTCTGGATGCCAATAAATCCCATCTGGCTAATCAGGCGCAGGGTGCCTTCTAGATGGGGAGCGGTGGCATGGGTTAAACGAGTGAGATACCGCACAAACCAACGGCGGGCGGCGCTCAGCACAATATGCCCCAGTCCCGCTAGCACCAGGGTCACCACTGCAAAGACTAGCGCTTGGGAGTGATAGGCCGGTGTGCGCTCTAAACGCGCTTGTTGCAGGGCATTTTGAATTTCCTGTTGCCAGATTTCCGCTTGCACCCGCGCAGACCGACCGCCTTGGCCAATATCTGCCTGAGTCACAGTGAGGAGATGCTGGTCGTTGAGGCGCAAGGTCCACTGATTGGTACTCGGGTCGGCGACAATTTGGACGACAGGGGGTTGCTCGGGGTTGGCTTGCCACTGGTCAATGGCTCGAGCCAAAAGTTGGTTAGCCCAGTCGGCTCGCTCTACGCCACTCAAGCTGCCCGAATCCCGCAGGTCAAACAGGGGCCGACCATCCACCACCACTGCCGCGACGCGCCGGGACAACCACTGGGGTACAGGCCGAAGTTGCGCGTTCACGGGCGTCGCCATCAGGAGCCACCACACGCCTACCACTACGGTCGCTACCGCCAACCAGCGACGGATTTGCCCCACCATGATGGACGGTTGTTATCAAACGCACGTTATTCCCAGTGTAACCTAGCCGGTTGCGGCTGCTGGTATCTCGACGGTGGTAATGGTATAGCTGCCGTAATTACACAGGCGACTGGTTTCGGGCAACAGAGCGCGAATCGCTTCCTGGATGACGGGTTGGGTTAGGGAACCTTCCAAATCGACCGAAAAAAAGTACTCCCCTAGCCCCCGCCGTGTCGGGCGTGACTCAATCCGGCTGAGATTGATCCCCCGCTGGGCAAAATGCGTCAAGGCCCGCACCAAGGCCCCTGGCCGGTTCTCCGGCACGCTAAAGGCCAAGGTGGTATGGCTGCCCGCCGTCTGAAACTGGGAACCCACGACCCAAAACCGGGTGAGATTGTCGGCTGCTAAATCGGTTGCCAGGATGGGTAAATTGAGGGACTGGGCCGCCCGTGGCGAAACAATAGCTGCCGCTTGGGGGTCTTTCTCCACGTACTGCAAGGCTTCGGCGGTGGAACGTGTCGGCAACCAGGGGATGTGGGGCAAATGGTCTTCCAGCCAGTACTGGCATTGACCCAGCGCCTGGGGATGGGAGTACACCCGCTGAATCTGTTCAAGCTGGGCGCAACGGCTGACCAGGACATGCAGGATGGGCAAGATTAACCCCTGCTGGATGTACAGGTTGGGAAGTTGCCAGAGCATGTCCAACGTGATGCTGACGCTGCCTTCCAGGGAGTTTTCCACTGGCACGACCCCATAATCGGCTTCCCCCCGCGCCACGCTGTGCAACACCTGGGCAATGGTACTGGTGGCTAACCACTGGGGTTGGGGCCACTGCTGACCAAAGGCGTGGGCAACCGTTTCGCTGTTGGTGCCCGCTGGACCGAGATAGGCAATGCGGGGGGAGAGAACCATTAGTGTTAAGATAAGTTACAACATCACCGGTCAAATGACCTATGCTAGTCCATTTTCAGGCGCAAGAATCCGTGACGATACCGGTGCCCCGCCAGCCGATTCCGATTGAACACTACCTGCGGCAACCCCAGCGGCTGGTCTATGCGATTGCCGACCCGCGCCAGGTGGAGGAGTTGGGAGAGCAAATCTATCGCCTGAAGATGCGCCCCCGCAATTTTTTTTCGTTCACGATTCAGCCAGTGGTGGATGTCCGGGTGTGGACGGAGCCGTCGAATATCCTGCGGTTGCAGTCGGTGGGGTGTGAAATTCGGGGCGTGCCTTACATTGACCGGCGGTTTCGCCTGAATTTGACAGGGACGTTGCAGGCGGTGCGTTCATCCCGCTGTTCGTCGCTGGTGGGTCACGCCAACTTGCAGGTGGATGTGGATGTGCCGCCCCCGCTGAACCTGATGCCCAAGCCGATGGTGGAAGCCGCGGGCAACAGTCTGCTCGCCAGTGTGCTGGGTCTCATCAAGCAGCAATTGACGCGCCAGTTGATGGCCGATTACCAGCAGTGGGTGGCTAGCACAATGCAGGCAGAAGCAGAAGCTCACGGGACGTTGGCCTGGGAAACCTGACAGGGGCGAAACGACAGCCGGTGGATGCTACTGGGGCCATAACGCTGCAATGCCCGGCGATGGGTGGGACTGGCATAGCCTTTGTTGCGGGCTAAGTCGTAGACGGGGTATTCGTGGCTCAACTGGTCCAAGTGCTCATCGCGCCAGACTTTGGCAAGGACACTGGCGGCAGCAATGGGAATTTCCGTCTGGTCACCGTCTACGACTGTCTGCTGGGGATAGGGCAGGTCGGGAATGGGGTGGTTGCCATCCACTAGACAAATCGCGGGCGCGAGGGAAATGGCCATGACTGCCCGGCGCATGGCTAACAGCGTGGCTTGCAGGATGTTGAGAGTGTCAATTTCCCAGGGGTCGGCCCAGGCAATGTGCCAAGCTTTAGCAATTCGCTGAATGCGGGGAACCCAAGCCTGTCGCTGGCGGGGGGAAAGTTGTTTACTTTCGCGCAGTCCCAAGCGGCGGAGTTCGGCTTCCCCAGCGGCATCCAGAACCACCGCTGCACAGACCACCGGACCGCAAAGGGCACCCCGACCGACTTCATCCACGCCCAGGCGCAGGTGGGTTAGCATGGGGCACAGCGACCCGTCCAACGTATGAGTGAGTTTACCGCCTTTCACAGCACGTTTAGCGACTGTATGCCCATGTATGCGCCAGCGGCGGTGGTGGGGAGGTATTTGGACGCGCATCAAGCCTGGTTCCGGCGCTGTGCTGACCCTATGCAAGCGGAACCCATCGGCCAAACCGGTTACGCCCTGAAATTAGGTCGCTTTGGTGCGCTGGGTTACGAGCTGGAACCTTGCATTGGGTTGGATTTACTGCCAGCAGACCAGCAGACCTACCGCATTCGCACCATCCCCGTGCCAGGCTTTGAACCGGAGGACTACCGGGTGGATTTTCAGGCCCGTTTGACGCTGGTGGAAACGCCAGTGCCTGCGGATGTGCAAGCAGAATTGCCCAATCTAACTGTGATGACGCGGGTGGAATGGGTGCTGGACCTAGGCGTGGAGGTGCGCTTCCCCCGCTTTATTCAGGTGTTGCCAGAATCCTTGATCCAACGGACGGGCGAGGCGCTGTTGCGGCAAGTGGTGCGGCAAATTTCCCGGCGATTGACCCGTCGGGTTCAGGAGGACTTTCACCGCAGCCAGGGGTTGCCCATGCCCCGTCCCGTCCATCAATTCCGCTGGTATCGCCGTCGTCCAGCACCGACCCGTTGAGACAGTTCCAGCGGTTGGTTGCGAATCGCGTGGTCCAGCAACTGCACAGGATGATAAACGGGTGTGGTTGCCCCTCGTTCCCGCAAATAGTGTTGAATCTGTACCGTGCAACCAATGTTGGCAGACGCTATGACCTGGGCGCCGGTGTTGAGTAAATTCGTGACCTTTTGGCGACCCAATTCCGCTGCGGTTTCCGGTTGCAAAAAGTTATAGACGCCAGCGCTCCCACAACACAAAGCAGCATCGAGCGGCTCGCGCAATTCGATGCCTGGAATGCGGCGCAACAATTGCCGGGGTTGCAGGCTGATTTTTTGACCGTGAATCATGTGGCAAGCGTCTTGGTAAACGACGGTCAGGGGTTGGGAACTCAGTGGGTGCAAGGGCACTGGAAATTCGATGGTTGCCAAAAACTCCTGGACATCCTTGACCTTGCCACTAAAGGCAGCGGCCACGTTGCGGTACTCCTGGTCCTCGGCTAGAAGCCGCCCGTATTCCTTGAGCGTGTGCCCGCACCCCGAAGCGTTAATCACAATGGCGTCCAGGTCGTAGGGGCGGAAGCAGTCAATCATCCAACGGGCCAGGGTTTGGGCTTGGCGGGTTTCCCCCTGGTGACAGGGCAAAGCGGCGCAACACCCCTGCTGCGGCGGAATCACCACTTCACACCCAACCGCTTGCAACACCCGCACCGTCGCCGCATTGACCTCCGGGTTGAATAACCGCTGCACACAACCTAGGATCACGCCCACCCGGTAACGCCGTTCCCCTTGCGCCGGTAGCACGGTGGGCCAAGGCCGGGGCAACAGTTGATGGAGCGTCAAAGGCGGTAATAGTTCGGCCATCGCCGCCAGTGAAGAAGACACACGGCGCAACCATTGAGGCAACCAGCGGTTCAATCCCAGGCGTTGATACAACCACAGGGCCGGAGCCACTAGCCGTAGTCGTTCTGGGTAGGGCAACAGTTGAAAGAGCACTGTGCGCACCAATCGTTCCGACCAGGGCCGCCGGTAGTTGCGCTGGATTTGCGCCCGCGTTGCTGCGATTAACTCGTCATAACGCACCCCCGATGGGCAAGCCGTGACACAGGCAAGACACCCCAAACAACTGTCGAAGTGACCAACGGTTGCAGTTTCTAAAGCAATCTCCCCTTGAAGAATGACATTCATCTGGTAAATGCGCCCGCGCGGGGAGTCCATTTCCGTTCCCAGCACCCGGTAACTCGGGCAAGTTGTCAAGCAAAACCCGCAGTGAACACAAGTGTCAATGATGGCCTGCGATGGGGGATGCTGGCTGTCAAAACCGGGGGATGGCATTAGCAAATAACGCAACCGTGTCTTCTTCCGTTGTACCTTGCCCCCGGCGGCAGCGCTAGGAAAAGTTCAGCCTTTGATGTAGACCACGTGGGCGCGATAGAGCAGAAAACTCTCCTGCTGACCCGTGACCAGCCGGAAATAGTGGGGGTCTTGCCAAACGATTTGACCGTGGAGAAGGTCGCCGGTCGTCAATTTCACTTCCACGCTAGTTTTGTCTTTGATAAATGCTTGTACCTGCCGCACGCTGGGCAAGCCGGTGTCCAATTCGTTGGTCATTGGGATTCCACCACCACTTGGAAACCGCGAGCACGCAGGTACTGCGCCAGTTGTTCCGCTCGGCTCCGCTCGTGGAACCGTCCCACCTGCCACAACAATTGCCCACGATACATAGCCCGGAACGCTTCGGGCACCAATTGCTTGAGGACCTCTTCCTTGTGGGCAGGAATGGCCGGTCGCACAAAAACTCGCACCGTAGGCCGGTGACTGGGCATGGTATTTTGCCGCAACGATTGCCAGGTGGCGATGCGCTCTAGGTCCCCCAGTTCACTGCTCTGAGCTGGCGGACTCAACACCATTTGCACCTGAGCGTCGCGCTGCGGGTTCACAGGTCCCACGACTTGGGCGGGCAATCCATTCTGTCGGAGCTGAGCCGCAAACTGTTCAGCTTCCTGAAGCGACTGAAAAACGCCTGTTTGCATAGCGATTTGCCCCTGATGTCGCACGGGAAACGCCTGGGGAGCCAGTTGCCGTAACACGTGCAGGCGAACCGGATGCATCCCCACCACCAACACGCGATAAGACTGCTCAGGATTCACCAGCGCCCCAGGGGCTGGCGGTAAAGGGCTGCCTTGACCAATGGGGGCCATGCCTGGAACCGGAAGCGGGCGATGCTGAGGAGGCACGGCGCGCCGCTGCTGGCGTTGTTGCCAATCCGCCGGCGGGGGTAATTGCGTACCCAACTGCGCGAAAACCGGCGTTGTCCAAAGCGTGAGTATCAAACCCAAACTTGGTAGTGTGTGTCGCATCGTTCCACTCTTCAGCTTGCAATGGTAGGCAAACACCTATAGGGATAACTTTGGGGTAAGCCAGTCTCGTATCTGTCCAAATCAAGCTGCGGCAAACCTTACCCCTGGGAGCGAATAGTTCAGCCAGCCTGACACCTTTACAATAAACAGGTTCGGCGGGGATGTCAACCCGCAGGCGGCTGTGCTTGAATAGGAAGCCGTTGGCCATGGCAAAACAGCGGTTATCTCCCCTGCTTGTGGGGCTATCGGGACTGGCGCTGGGTGGAAGTCTGGGGGAAAGCTGGGCTTGGCCCTTGGCTTGGGTGGGACTGGTGCCCCTGTGGTGGGTGACGGAACGACGAGACGCCTGGAAATGGGGGATGCTCTGGGGTGCGGCTTACCACGGCGCGGCCTTGTCCTGGCTGGTGCACCTGCATCCCCTGACGTGGCTGGGCATTCCCTGGAGCCTGAGTTTGGTCATTGCCCTGGCCATCTGGCTGTTTGTGACGCTATGGGGCGCTGTGGGCGTTGGTCTCTGGGCGGGACTCACTAGCCGGGTGATACAACCCTGGGTGCGTTTATGGGTTGGCCTTGCCCTGTGGTGTGGGGGAGAAACGCTAGCCACTCGCACCTGCCTGTGGTGGAGTACGCTGGCGCTCACCCAAAGTCCTGGCAATCCCACGTTTTTGCACTTGGGACAACTGTCTGGGCCGGTCACGCCGGTGGCCTGGCTGTTGCTGGTCAATGGGGTGCTGGCGTTGGCGATTCGCTATCCACTGCCAATCGTTTTACCCTTGGCGCTGGGGTTGTTTGGCCTGGGACACAGCCTGGGGTGGTTCTTGCAGGTGACGGCCCCGCCGGAAGGGTTTTTGGCGTCGCTCACCGTGGGCATTGTTCAACCCAACATCCCCAACCCCGTGCGGTTTACGTCCCAGGGGCAGGCGCAGATGCTGGAACGGTTACAGGCCGGTTATACCACCTTGGCGCAACGGGGAGCGGATATGGTGCTCACGCCGGAAGGGGCGCTAGGAGGGGAGTTTTCCCCCAATCATGCCTTGGTAGGGTTGGTGCAACGCTGGCGCATTCCCCTGGTGCTAGGAGCCTATGGGCGACGCCAGGGACGCTTGACCAACAGCTTGTTTGTTTTAGACGGGCACGGGCAGGTTGTCGGGCGCTACGACAAAGTAAAGATAGTGCCGCTGGGGGAATTTATCCCGGGGGAACGCTGGCTAGGGCCGTGGGTGCGGCGGATTTCCGCATTACCAGAATCCCAAACCCCTGGCCCCCTGTCCCAATCCGTCCAGACCAGGATGAGTCCCGTGATAGCCGGCATTTGTTACGACTCAGCGTTTGCGCCGGTGTTTCGGGAACAAGCGCGCCGGGGGGGCGAATGGATTCTCACAGCGGCCAACAACGACCCCTATCCCCCCCGCATGATGCGCCAACACCAGGCTCAGGATGTCTTGCGCGCGATTGAGACCGACCGTTGGCTAGCACGGGCCACCAATACCGGCATTTCTGGCGTCATTAGCCCCCGTGGTCGCATCGTTTGGCAAGCGCCGCCCCGTACAAACGTGGTACATTTGGCGCGTATTTACCGCCGTACCCACTTGACGCCCTACGTCCGTTACGGGGATTGGTTAACGCCTCTGTTACTGGGAATCAGCGGTTTAAGCTGGTGCATGGACGGACGGTTGGCGCAGCCTAGAAACGGTTAGCGAAGATGGATATTCACACCCAACGGCAGCATTTTCCGGCGTTGGCCAACAAAATCTACCTCAACTTTGGGGGGCAAGGGCCATTGCCAACGCCGGCGCTCACCGCTATGATGGCAGCCTATGAGCAGGGGCAAATCAAGGGGCCGTTTAGCCGGCAGGCATTGACCTGGGTAGAGGAACAAGAGCATCTGACCCGCCAGGCGTTTGCCCAGTGTTTGCAGGTGGCTGTTGCCGACATCACGTTAACCAGTTCCACCACCCAGGGCTGTGCGATTGTGCTGTGGGGATGGCCGTGGCGTGGGGGTGAGCATCTCCTGCTGAGCGACGGGGAACATCCCGGCGTGGTGGCGACCGTTGCCCAATTAGCCCAGCGCTTTGGTTTGACCTGGAGCACCTGTCCTCTGAGCGACCCAACCGCCGACCCCATCACCGTTCTGGAACAACACGTCCAACCCCACACGCGGATGCTGGTGCTCAGTCACGTGCTCTGGCATACAGGACAAGTCCTTCCCTTAACTGACATTGCCGCCTTCTGTCAGCAACGGGACATTCGCTTGCTCGTGGATGGGGCGCAATCGCTGGGGGTTTTGCCGTTGGATTTAACGGGCGTGGATTTCTATGCCGCTACCGGGCACAAATGGCTGTGCGGCCCAGCAGGTTTGGGTGTTCTGTACATTCACCCGCAGTATCGGGATGTCATTCAACCCACCCATTGCGGCTGGCGGGGTTTACAGGGATTTCGGCAGCAGCGCCCGTGCTGGTCTGACGATGGTCAACGCCACGAGATTGCTACGACCGCTTGGGAACTGGGGGCTGGGTTACGGGCTAGTCTGGCGCTGCACGATGCCTGGGGAACTCCCGTTCAACGGTACGAGCGCCTGGTGCAACTGGCTCAAGACCTCTGGCAGCAATTGGGTGACCTCCCCTACCTCACCCGCCTGTTGCCGGAACCGCCCCGTTGCGGCCTTGTGAGTTTCCGTCACGCTTCGGTTCCACCAGAAACACTCGCCCAGCAATTGGAACAGCGAAACATCCTCGTGCGGTCGGTGGCTGCGGGTAATTGTGTACGGGCGTCTATCCACTATCTCACCGACCAGGACGAACTCACTCAGTTAGTGCGGGCGCTCAAGGAACTACAGGGATGAGCCGATGCCCACGTAAGACCCCCAGAAAAACAGCCCCACCAGCGCAATCACGCCAATTCCGACTACTGTGCCCACTAACCACAGGGGAATGCGGCCCGAAGACATGTTCATTTTTGCTCACCTCCCAACAACAGCCTTGGTTGCCATTAGTTGAAGAAATAGCTAGAGAACAGAATCGCCAGCACAAAAATCAACAACAACCCCAGAAACAGGGATGTCCGATTTAACTCCACGGGCTGGGTATTGGGATTTTTACCCGTCATGGTCAAACCTCCCTAACGACGAATAAATTGCATCGCGGCGATGGCACCCAAGAAAAACACCGTGGGAATCGCCAAGGTGTGTACCGCCAACCACCGCACGGTGAAAACAGGGTAAGAGACTGGTTCGTTCGGACGATTGGTCGTCATTGCTTCGCTCCTAACTGTTGTTCAAAGGCTTCGATTTGTTGCCGTGCTTCATAGCGTTGAGTCACGACCGGCGGTTTTTCCTGCGCAGGTGCGAAATAGCTATCGGGGCGCGGCGTACCGAACACATCGTAGGCCAGGCCCGTACTGACAAACAACCAACCCGCGATAAACAGCGCCGGAATCGTAATGCTGTGGATGACCCAGTAACGGACACTGGTGATAATGTCCGCAAAGGGGCGTTCTCCCGTGCTACCAGCCATCGAACCAACCTCCTCTCAAGGATGCGTTTCCACGTGTCGAACTGCTTCTATTGTGCCGGTAAACGCCCCCGACTGTACAGGCGACATAGGGAAATAATCAGGCCAGGCACGAGAACCGCCGGCGATGCGCCCTGCTTGATCCCCATCTCCAGCCGCCACAGGAGTTCTAACGTTTGCGTCAACGTCGCTAGCGGCACACCCTGCACTTCTTTGACCAAGAAATACAAGCGTTTGGGGTTGCCCAAGTTGGTCATTGCGGCGACTTTTTCCGGTGTCACGTGCGGGTCTATTTGGGACAACTTCACCCACAACCACAAGCGGAATTGACTCACCAGCGTCGCCGTGATCCGCAGCGGGGGTTCCGCCATCGCCAGTAGGTCGTGCCATAGCTGGAGCGCCTTCTCCACGTGACCTTGCCGGATGGCTTGCGCCAGGGCCAGGCTGGTTTGAGTGGTGGGGGGCACCAGGGGTTGAATTTCCGCCGCTTGCAAGGGACGGGGGTCCTCCGGTCGCAACAGGGCAATTTTCTGCAACTCCTGCTCCAGGCGATAACGGTCGTTGCCCACTGCTGCGACTAGGTAATTCACTGCGGCTTCGCTCAGCGCGACCGGAATTTCTGCGGCCATTTCCCGCACCATCTGGGCCAATTCCTCGGTTTTCCAAGGGGGAATCGGGTTGAATTCTCTGACCACGCCATATCTTTGAAACAACTGGCCCAGGGGCGATTTAGTAGGTAACGGGTTGGCGTTGGTAAAGAGCACATGGGAGCTATCGGGTAAATGGGGAATTGTGTCTAGCAAAAGTTCTAGTAATTCGTCAGGGCATTGACTCCCCAGCGGCGCATCTGTAATCCAGGTCAACCGGCCACCGGTGCCAAAGGGCAAGGTGCGACTTTCCGCCAGCGCATTTTCTATCGCTTCTAGAGAATCACCCGCGACTTTTTGATAGTTAAAACTCAGCCAGTTCGGGTCAACTACCTGCTGGACCAAACGCTGGACTGCTCGCTGAATTTGATGCGTATCGTCCCCCCAGTAGTAATAGACCGGCATGGTTATGTCTCTCGATAATCCAACCCGCTACCGTAGCGATATTGTTCTCGTCGCCGCGCTTGCCAATAGTTTTCTGCTTTATGGGTAGGAGCGTGCTGGGCCAAGAAGGTATAGAGCGCCAGCATCCCGTAATGCCCCGTCCAATCCACCAGTGAACCAAGGCCTAAACGTTGCATCACACGCAGGATTAAACCCGGATTTTGGCGCATCATTCCCAGCAGGATGTGACTCAAACTTGAAAACTGGATGACATCTTGCAAAAAGGGTTTCATCACCGCATCGCCGGCTGCAGCCATCACCTCAAACGCCGTTCCCAAAACTTCATTCACTTCATTGGGGGCCATATCGGCAGCGAGCGGCACCCGCATCACCTGTTGAAACAGCCATGTCACCGACAGATTGGGTTGATAGGGTTGCAATAAACGCAAACTATCGCGGTCTAGCGCGTCCCACTGCAAGGCCTCCGCAATGCCCTGGACCAAGCGGCGCAGATGACGCAAAAATGTCCCAAATCCCCCAAAACTTAAGGGTGACTGCATCCCACTGCTATCGCCGACCGGCAAGATACGGGGCCAATGACTCCCCAAGGGACTGCGGCGATAACTCGGGAAAAACCCAAACACAAACCGTTGCCAGGTTAACTGCTCTAAATCCACCCCCTGATAGGCCGGCAACTGCTCAAAATAAGTGGCAAATAAATCGGTTAAGGCCGGGCGCTGGGGATGGCAATCCACATAGGTAAACAGATACGTCGTGCGACCATCCTGGGCCGGAAACGCCTCCCAAAAATACTGGCAATGGTTAATGATAGGCGTAGTTGTGGCCATTAAGTCACCATATTCCCTGGCCGGAAAACCTTGAGCGCATCCCCCAACCACGAGACAAATGCCATCCGGTTTTTCGCCCCGTCGTGCCAGTTGGGTCAAGGGGGAAAAATGCCCCATCATGTCAATCAACAACCGGCCAGTGTAGTGGGATTGGGCCGTGATCACTTTAACTCCGTCTGGGGCAATTTCAATCGCTTGAATAGCTTGATGTTCACCAATGTAGCCCCCGTTATCTGCAAACTTTTGTTTGCATATCTCCAGCAGTAGATCCGGCCGCACCCCCAGATTCAGCACATCCCGTGTCCACCACTCCCCCACCTGATGCAACGCGATGCGCACCGGGTTATATTCCGTGACAATGACCTGGGTCAATTCGGCTGGGGTGAGCAGTTCCAAGTCCACTAAAACCTGCAATTCCACCCGCGAGATATTCCACTCTTGGCGTCGTCCTTGCACCGGTCCCCGTTCCAGCAGCGCCACCCGATACCCCCGTCGCCGCAAACCCCACGCCAGCAACAACCCCAGCGTGCCACCGGCCACTACCACGTCCCAATCCACCGGCCCGACAGCATTGGCCGTCTCCGTGACCTGAATCGCTGGACGTCCGACTTGCCAAGTGCCTTTGCCAGCGCCGCCCACGGGTATTGCTTGCATTGCCTGTCCCTGGCGCAGGGCCGCCCATGCCCGTTCCGCCCGTTGCAACTGTTGCCAAAGGTCGTCGGAAACCTGGCGCAATCGTGCTTCAACCTGCTGCACGGCTGTAGGGAAAAAACCGGCTCTATTCTAACGACTCGTCAACCCCCGTGAGCAAATGCCGCACCGCCTGTTCCACATCCGGTTGTTTCATCAAAGATTCCCCCACCAAAATGGCGTGAGCGCCGGCGTGTTTGACCCGTAAAACATCCGCTGGCGTATGGATACCCGATTCACTCACAATAACTATCTCGCGCTCTTGCAGGGCAGTTAATTTTTGTGCCAATAGCGTTTCGGTCACCTGCAAATCCGTGTGAAAGTCCTGCAAATTGCGATTGTTGATACCTACCAAACGCACCCCTGGAATTTGCAGCACCCGCTCCAATTCCCCCAGCGTATGCACCTCCACCAGCGCCGTCATCCCCAACCCCTGAACGATTCGCAAAAAATACCGCAAATCCTGGTCCGATAGGATGGCCGCAATCAGTAAAACAGCATCCGCCCCATGACACCGGGCCAGGTAGATTTGGTAGGGATAAAGGATAAATTCCTTGCACAACAACGGCAGCGAAACCACCTGGCGAATTTGCCGCAAATACTCCCAACTACCCTGGAAAAATTCCTGGTCGGTTAGCACTGATAAACAACGAGCACCAGCGCGGGCGTAGGCTTGGGCAATGGCGACTGGGTCAAAATCAGCGCGAATCACCCCTTTGCTGGGCGATGCCTTTTTCACTTCGGCAATTAGCGCGGGATGGGGGGGAGATTGCAACGCGGCTAAAAAATCACGGGGTGGGGGCGCGGTCAAGACTTGCTTTTGCAACTCCGGTAGGGGCGTCTGTTCCCGCAGCCGTTCCACCTCGGCCTCCTTGGCCCAGACAATCGCTTCCAGGATGTTTTGGGCACGGGCGTCTGGGTCGTTCAAGTGATACCCCAAGCGAGCCAACTGTTGCGAAAACGGCGCATTGCGACGAACCGGCGTCATGGTTGATGGCGTGATTTCATGACATCTAAACTTGCCCGCTTAAACGCTTCGTCCAACACCTCGGTGAGCGTGGGATGGGTATGCACAATGTCTGCGAGTTGATGCACAGGCGTTTGGGTGGCAATGGCCGCTGCCGCTTCCTGGATCAAATCCGCCGCGTGTGGCCCAATCACATGCACCCCCAACAGTTCCCCCGTATCGGGCCGGTAAATCACTTTCGCTAACCCCTCCGCTTCCCCCTCGGCAATCGCTTTGGAATTGGCCTTGAAATAACTGCGCACCGCCTTGACCGGGAATTGTTCTCTTTCCCCTAATTCCTGCGCCTGCGGTTCCGTCAAGCCCACGAAACTGATTTCGGGATGGGTAAAGGCCGCCGCGGGAATCGCCCGGTAGTTCACCGTTTTACTGGCCCCGACCATGTTTTCCACCGCCACCCGTCCTTGGGCTGCCGCCGCGTGGGCCAGCATCATCGTCCCAATCGCATCCCCAATCGCCCACAAGGTGGGAATTGGCTCCCCATTTTTCAATACATTAAAGTGTTCATTCACCGGAATAAAACCGCGTTTGTGGCGCTCGATGCCCAGGTTTTCTAGGCCTAGATTGTCTGTAGCCGGCAAGCGTCCTGTCGCCACTAGCGCTGCATCCACTTCCAGGACTTCTTTGAGTTCTTTGGTCTGGGCGTCGGCCAGTTCCACCACCACTGGGCGTCCCGGCGTGATTTTTTGGGCCAGCATCCCCACACGGGTGTCCACATCGCGCTCCTCCAGTAGCACCCGTTGCGCCAGGCGGGCAATATCCGGGTCAAAGGTGGGCATCAGGCGGTCGAGCGCTTCAATCATCGTCACTTCGCACCCCAGCGCCGTGTAAATGTCGGCAAATTCCAGCCCGATGTAACCGCTGCCGATGATGGCAATCCACGGGGGCAACCACCGCAGTTGCAGCGCGTCATCACTGGTGAAGACCGTTTCGTGGTCAATCTCAATCCCCGGCGGCACCCAGGGGTAGGAACCGGTAGCCAGCAACACATGCCGAGCGGTCACCACCGTCTCTTGCCCCCCTTGGGTCACGCTTACCTTTTGCGGTTCCAGCACCTTTCCCCAGCCGTGCAGTATGGTGACGCCCAGCCGTTCTAGCGAGCGTGTCAAATCCCCCCGAATTTTCGTTACGATTTGCTGAGCGTGCTGTGCCATCCCTTCCCGGTCGACCTGCACCTGGGATACGGAAATCCCCAGCGCTTTTAGGGTCTGGGCATCCTGCAATTGCCGTAACCGTCCCGCCGCCGCCAGCAACGCCTTGGATGGAATACAGCCGCGGTTGACGCAGGTGCCCCCCATCTCGGCAACTTCTACAATGGCCGTCTTTAGGCCCAGTTCCACCGCCCGCAGAGCCGCCCCATGACCGCCGACACCGGCGCCGATAATTACCAGGTCAAAGTCCATAACCTCTATTTTCTCACCGTTGCCACCATTGCCACCAGCGTTTCTGGTTTTTTGGTGCTTGGGGCTGGGGATAGAAATCCAACAGCAAAACCAAACGCCGCTCCTGGCCGCGATGCCAGACCTCGTGTTCCACCGTGTCATCGAAAACCAGGCACTTGCCCTCCTCCCAGGTTCTGATTTCATCGCCAACCCGGATGGCGCAACCAGCGCAACCGGCCAATGCCAGGTGACAGCGCAGAACACCGTCGTTATAGCCGGTATGGGGAGCAATGTGTGTCCCCGGTTGCAGCGCCGAAAAACCCGCCGTCACTAGACCGGGAATATCCCGCACTAGGCGAGTGGTTTGGGGACAAAGGCGCGTATTACCAGCAATTTCGACGCCAAAGGCAAACAGGCCAAAAACTTCCCAACCCTTGTCGTAGAGATGCTTTTCCGGCCAGGCCAAAAATCGCTTATTTTCGAGCGCTAGCGCCTCGTCCCGGATCACCCGCCAGTTGGCTTCCAAAACCGCCGTAAAAGGAAAATCCTGCGGTCGCTTGAACACCTCCTACCCTCGCAGCGCTCGCCCAACCAGGATGGTGATAGTTCTCCCCAGCGCCCGACCAATGCCACCGATACCCCCCATCTGGCCGAGCAATTGTACGAAAAACACAACTCAATGCCAGGCCTTGACGACTTCTGTGCCAATACCTCTGCCGAAGCCGCGCATCTTTGGTGTCCTAATTGGCCCAAGGGGTCATTAATGCCCTGAACTGTGAACGCCAGGCAAGCAGGTCAGGCTAGAATGCTGTAGGAGCCAATATCCAACCGCGTCATGCAGCCCCAACGCCGGCGACCCTCCAACTTCCCCTATATCCGCTGGTTGGCCGTCCTTGGTCTGGCGTTTGTACTAACGGTTGTCGCCACCGGGCGGGCCATTCTCGCAGGAGCTGGGCGATGATGGTTCATTCAAGTGTGAGTGTGCCGTTCAACCGCCTGCTGCAGAAAGGGTTGATTGCCGTCTCAGGACTGGTTGGGGTAGGGTTTTTGCTATTTCACCTGGGGGGCAATTGGCTGCTGCTGGATGCGCCGGGGAAATATAACCAGCTAGCGGCGGCATTAACCAGCTGGCGGTGGTTGTTTCATAGCGTGGAAATTCTGTTGTTGCTGCTTTTATTGATCCATATTGGCTTGAGCATCCTAATTCGCCTGTATCAACGCCCCCTAGCACTGCGCTACCAACACCGCCCCCAGCACCGGCGCTGGCTAGTTTCCTCGACTTCCCGCTGGATGTTGTTCACCGGGCCACTGATTTTGTTATTTCTCATCGTGCATCTCCAGAATTTTCGTTTTCAGGGAGCAGAACGGAATTTGGAACATCTGGTGTACCAGTTGTTTCACTCACCGTTCTGGGTCGGTTTTTATGAATTGGCCTTGATCCCCTTGGGGTTGCACTTGGCACATGGGGTGGGGAGCGGCTTGCAATCCCTGGGTTTGGGTCATCCCAACCTAACTCCTTGGTTACCCCGGTTGAGCGTCCTGGTTGCGCTCCTGCTGGTTGCGGGGTATGCTCCCATTCCTATCGCTATTTATCTGCAATCGCGATGATGTTTCCCCACAGCATTCCCATTCCGAGTGGCCCTTTGCCCCACAAGTGGGATGAATTCAAAAACCACTGTCGCCTAGTGAGTCCGGCCAATCGCCGCAAATACACGATTTTGGTGGTGGGCACCGGACTGGCGGGGGCTTCGGCGGCAGCTACGTTGGGCGAATTGGGGTACAACGTGGTGGTGTTTTGTTTACAAGACACGCCCCGACGCGCCCACAGCATCGCCGCTCAGGGGGGATTAACGCTGCTAAAAACTACCAAAATGACGGGGACAGTGTCTGGCGCCTGTTCTACGACACGATCAAGGGGGGCGATTTTCGCGCGCGGGAAGCCAACGTTTATCGCCTGGCCCAGGTGAGCACCCAGATCATTGACCACTGCGTGGCTCAAGGGGTGCCATTTGCGCGGGAGTACGGCGGGTTGCTAGCGAACCGGTCGTTTGGGGGCACTCAGGTGTCTCGCACGTTCTATGCGCGGGGGCAAACAGGTCAGCAGTTGCTCTTGGGGGCTTACGGAGCGTTGCTGCGCCAGGTTCATCGGGGCACGGTGACGCTCTTGCCGCGCCGGGAAATGATGGATTTGGTGCTCATCGGCGGCCAAGCGCGGGGCCTCATCGTGCGCAATCTGGTGACGGGGGAACTGGAGCGCTACGCGGGCCATGCGGTGGTGCTAGCTACCGGCGGCTATGGGAACATCTACTACCTGTCCACCAACGCCAAGAGTGCCAACGCGTCGGCGGTCTGGCGCTGTCACAAGCGGGGAGCGTACCTGGCCAATCCCAGTTTCGTGCAAATTCACCCCACCTGTATTCCAGCGACGGGGGAAGGCCAATCCAAGCTCACGCTGATGAGTGAAAGCCTGCGCAACGACGGGCGCATCTGGGTGCCGAAAATTCCTGGCGACCCTCGCCCGCCCCACGCGATTCCCCCCGAAGAACGGGATTACTTTTTGGAGCGGCTCTACCCCCGCTACGGCAACCTGGTGCCACGGGATATTGGGTCGCGGGCCATCAAGCGTATCTGCGATGCAGGCTACGGCATTGGACGTTCGGTGTACTTAGATTTTCAGGACAAGTTGGCGCACAATCGCGCAGAAATTGAGCGCAAGTACGGCAATGTCTTTACCATGTACCAACGCATCACGGGCGAGAATCCCTACGAAACGCCCATGCGCATCTATCCAGCGGTGCATTATGTGATGGGGGGTCTGTGGGTGGACTATGGCTTGATGAGTACGATTCCAGGGTTGTTTGTGCTGGGAGAAGCCAATTTTTCGGACCACGGCGCCAACCGGTTGGGGGCCAGCGCGTTGATGCAAGGGTTGGCCGATGGGTATTTCATCTTGCCCTATACGCTGGGGCATTTCTTGGCTGGTTTCAAGCCCGACCCCCTGACCACCGACACTCCCGAATTTGTCCAGGCGCACCAGCAAGTGCGAGAGCGGCTGGAAGCGCTGCTGGCTATCCAGGGCAACACGACTGCCATGACGTTGCACCGGGAATTGGGGCTGCTGCTGTGGGACCAGGTGGGGATGAGTCGTTCAGCCCAAGGGTTAAAGACGGCGCTGGAGAAAATCCGGGACCTGCGCAAGCGTTTCTGGGAGGAGGTGCGGGTGCCAGGGACGCTCACGGGCTGGAACCAAGCGCTGGAGTACGCAGGACGTGTGGCCGATTACTTAGAACTGGCGGAAGTGATGGTGTGGGATGCCCTGTTGCGGGAAGAATCCTGCGGGGCGCATTTTCGGGAGGAGTACCAGACGCCTGACGGCGAGCCACTGCGGGACGATGAACGCTTTTGCCATGTGGCGTTGTGGGAGTGGCGCGATGGCGAAACACCCGTGCGTCATGTGGAACCCTTGCAGTTTGAAGCCGTTCGGCCCAGCGTGCGAGATTATCGCTAGTTTTCTGATACAATCCCTGTGCCGACGTTGCGGGAGGGGGCATGACCCGTCGTAGCTATCAAATCGCTGTGTTGCCAGGGGATGGCATTGGGCCAGAAATCATGGCTGTGACCTTGACGGTTTTGGAGAAATTGGGGCAAAAGTTTGGCATTGATTTTGTGTTTCAAGAGGCTTTAATTGGTGGTGCAGCGATTGACCAGATGGGCCAGCCCTTGCCTCCCGAAACCCTGGAATTATGCCGCTCCAGCGATGGGGTTTTACTGGGTGCCGTGGGGGGACCCCAATGGGACGAATTGCCCAGCCATTTGCGCCCAGAACAGGCGTTGTTGGGGCTGCGCTCGGGATTGGGGTTATTTGCTAATTTACGTCCGGCCAAGGTGTTTCCGGAACTGGTGAATGCTTCCCCTTTGAAGCCAGAAATTGTCAGCGGCGTGGATATTCTGGTGGTGCGGGAATTGACGGGGGGTGTTTATTTCGGACAACCTAAGGGCATTTTTACCACCGAAACCGGCGAGCAGCGAGGTGTGAATACGATGGCCTACCGGGCGAGTGAAATTGACCGGATTGGGCGGGTAGCCTTTGCCGCAGCGCAAAAACGCCGGAAACAACTTTGCTCTGTAGATAAAGCCAACGTTTTAGAAGTCTCCCAACTGTGGCGGCAACGAATGAATTTACTTGCCCAAGCCTATCCAGACGTGACTCTCACCCATTTATATGTGGACAACGCAGCGATGCAGTTGATTCGCTGGCCTAAGCAGTTTGACGTCATTGTGACCGAAAACTTGTTTGGCGATATTTTGTCTGACGAAGCAGCAATGTTGACTGGCAGCATCGGGATGTTGCCGTCAGCCAGTTTGGGTGAAAGCGGGCCAGGCGTCTTTGAACCTGTGCACGGGAGCGCCCCAGACATTGCCGGTAAAGACATTGCCAATCCCCTGGCACAAATTCTGAGCGCTGCGATGCTCCTGCGTTACGGATTAAACGAGCCGGAGGCCGCCGATGCCCTGGAAACTGCCGTGTCCTGCGTTCTGCAGCAGGGGTATCGCACCAGCGACATCTATACGGAAGGCACCCAGCGCGTCGGGTGTCGAGCCATGGGCGAGCAGGTTGCCGCCGCACTTTCCGTATAACCTGCCAAGATTTTACAAAGGTTTAACCCCTTCTTAGCCTGAAAAGGGCTGGGGCAGCTAAACTGGAGGTACTCCGCGCCTGAGGTTGGCCTATGTCTCCAGACACGACGGAACCGCCGGTTTTATTGGAGCCAGAAGCCCTGAAGGCTGCCCGCAGCGTTTATCGAGACTACCAAGCTCGCCGCAGCTATAGACCCCTGGTGGGCGTGGCCGTTAACTGCGATACCTATCACACGACGCTGATTTTTTCTCGGAAACCGGTGCTCTTACCGTGTGAGTTTTTTGTGCCAGGACAGTTGTTGGGTGGAGAGGCAAGGTGAATTTCCTCACACTCCCGAAGGATGTAATTCAATCCCCCAAGTACGGTGGCCATGTCGCTAAGCGCGTATAAAGAAGTTTCATAAACGGTGTTGTGGGTAGTGAGTCTGTAATACTTCCATCCTTCGCCGTTGGTTACCACCCCAAAAATATCAAAATCTTTGTTTGCCTGCCAGTTTTGCCATTGGCACACATGCATTTCTGTAAGACACTGGGCTAAACCCTGCAAGAAGTCATCCCGCTTCGCTTCCACGACACAAACCATGGGGGTATCCAGATAGGCCTTATCTTCGGCAACGAGGTAGTCTACGACCCCTTGAAATTCGTTGCTTTCTAGGTTGACCCCCTTCCATATCTTGAGCTTGGGAAATTCGGCAATGACTTCCAGCAAGATGGCATCAATGATTAATTTCCTGCTCTCTTCTGAGCTTTGGAGGTCAAAACGCTGCAATCGCTCGAAGTGCTGCTGCAAGAACTGGCTGGGGGACTTCGGAACGATGGGCAATTCCCAGGGTTGCAGGTGGGTAATGCCAAGACGCCGAAAGACCTCAGTGTAGGTGACGGTGGAAAAACTTTTTTTCTTGGATTTCAGCGTCATGGTGTACGGGTAACTGCAATAGCGCTTCCCCTAGTGTAGGAAACCCGCAAACACCACTTAGTGCCAGGAGCCAGACTTGAACTGGCGACACGGGGATTTTCAGTCCCCTGCTCTACCAACTGAGCTATCCCGGCAGGCGATAAACCATTATAACCTACCCCAAAGGGGGTCAACTCCATTATCATGCAGAGTGTAGTCATTCCCTAAACCCATGGACCCCCGCACCCTCCGGCAAACGTTGCGTGATTCCGACCGTTACTTCCGCATGGGCTTCGGGCGAGAAGCGGAGGTTGAACCAGTTTTGCAAAAGGAGTACCAAAGCGCCCTGATCCAGCGCATCCGCAGCCAGGGCAACACCCTGACCCAAGGAGACGTGACCATTCGCTTGGCGAGCGCCTTTGGGTTTTGCTGGGGGGTGGAACGAGCGATTGCCATGGCCTACGAAACCCGCCGCCAGTTTCCGGACGCCCGCATTTGGATCACTAACGAAATCATCCATAACCCGTCAGTGAACGAAAACCTGCGCCAGATGCAGATAGAATTTGTGCCGGTCGGCAAAGACGGCAAAAAAGATTTCAGCCCGGTAGAGCGGGGTTCTGTTGTGATTCTGCCGGCGTTTGGGGCCAGTGTTCAGGAAATGGAACTGCTTTATCAAAAAGAATGCATTATCGTAGATACGACGTGCCCCTGGGTGTCCAAGGTCTGGAATCGCGTGGGCAAGCACCGCAAGGGGGGCTACACCTCGATTATTCATGGCAAGTATCAGCACGAGGAAACGATTGCCACCAGTTCCCATGCGGAGCGATATTTGGTTGTGTTAAACCTGGAGGAGGCCCGCTATGTGGCCAATTACATCCTGCACGGGGGCAATAAAGAAGAATTCCTAGAAAAATTCCGCAATGCCTGCTCCCCTGGCTTTGACCCGGACAAGCACCTAGAGCGCATCGGCATTGCCAACCAAACCACCATGCTCAAGGGGGAAACGGAGGCGATTGGCAAATTATTTGAACACACGATGTTGCAAAAGTATGGGCCAGTGAATTTGCATGAGCATTTCCTAAGTTTTAATACAATTTGTGATGCCACTCAGGAACGGCAAGATGCCATGTTTGAGCTGGTGAAACAGCCGTTGGATTTGATAGTGGTTATCGGCGGGTTTAATTCGTCGAATACAACCCATTTGCAAGAAATTGCCATTGAGCATGGGATTCCTTCCTACCACATTGACAGCGCCGACCGGATTGGGCCAGGCAACCGCGTGCAGCACAAACCTCTCGGTCCGGATTTGCATCGCCTAGAGGTGACCGAACCCTGGTTGCCCGAGGGACCCATTACCGTGGGCATTACCTCGGGAGCGTCCACGCCTGATAAGGTGGTGGCGGATGTGATTGAAAAAATCTTTGCCCTCAAGGGGGTAAGCGCCAACCCTGTTGCTGAAGCTGTTCCTGCTTAGCAAGGACCTGCTGGCTCAAAGCTTGCCGATAGTCCTGGACCCGGCGTAGGAGTGCAGGGTCGTGACTGGCGAGGATTTGCACAGCAAGCAACCCAGCGTTGGTGCCATTGCCAATGGCGACGGTGGCGACAGGAATCCCCTTGGGCATTTGCACGATAGAGTACAGAGCATCCAACCCCTGCAGATGCGCGGTGGGAATCGGCACGCCAATCACCGGTAAGGGGGTCAAGGCCGCGACCATGCCAGGTAAATGGGCGGCTCCGCCAGCGCCAGCAATAATCACCCGCAAGCCCCGCTCATGGGCCGATTCGGCGTAAGTGACCATGCGGTGGGGGGTGCGATGGGCCGAGACAATCGCCAGTTCGTAGGGCACGTCAAAGTCAGCGCATACCTGGGCGGCCTGCTGCATCACCGGCAAATCCGAATCGCTGCCCATAATGATCCCAACCTGTGGCACTTGGTTCCTCAACGCAGCGTCTTCATCATACTGGATTGGTAGCATGGGTCTGACGGGCGTGCAGGGAAATCCAGCGGTGGTCAAGGTCGGTTGGGGCGTATTAGCAACTGTGGGACTTGCCGCAGTGGGGTTGGCGGTCACCAATCCGTCGGAGCAACAGTTTCTGGAATACGCCTACAACACGCTGCGACAAGAACTGTGCCCCCGTTTGCCGGAAATGCTCAAGGAAGCCAGGCAGGAAGACAAACTGCTGCAATTTTTCACGCCTTACTTGCAGCAATCCTGTAGCGAGCTGCTGTTAGCTCTCAAGGAGCCGACCAAGGAATTTCTCCGCCGCAATACGAAAGTACAAAATTACCTGGTGTTTAGCATCTATACGACGGATTTGTTTGGCACTCGTTATCGCACCCTGGGCGTTGCTCGCCAGTTGATCACCATCCCACCGCAGTAGCCCGCTACAATGGCAGTAAAGGCGAGAGAATGAGTACCGGTGGTGGCACCCAGTTGGCAATATCCCATCTTTGGCCCGGAGATTCCCTGCCCCCATTGCCGGCAGATGATTCCGGCGTTGACGTTGACGGATACCTATTTGTGTCCGCGTCACGGGGCGTTTGAAGCCAACCCAGAGACGGGGGAACTGGTGCATTTGCAATCGGGACGACGCTGGCGCCAGTGGCAACAACAGTGGTACCGGCAACACACCCACCCGGACGGCATTCGCTTTGAAATTCACGAAGCCCTGGACCAGCTCTACAGCCAGGGGTACCGGGCGACGAAAGTGACGATTGCCCAGCGCTATCAGGAGTTAATGACGGGATACCTAGAAAAAACCACTCGCCCAGGGGAAGATGGCTGTCACTATCGCCTGTACGGGTTGCCAGTGGTCTTTAGTCCTCACCCCAGCGAAGACCCCTGCTGGGAAGTGATTAACTTTGTCCTAGACAAGGAACCAGGGACGCCGGTGCGGTATCCCTACCTGCGGTTGTTTGATTAATGCTCCAACCCCATCGCCTGCGCTAGGGCTGTACGTTCCGGGGGAATGCCTTGGGTGAGATGGTGTGCATCGCTGTGCAGGGCGTTATCCGGGTCCTTTAACCCATTGCCAGTAAGGACACAGACGATAGTGGCGCCTTCAGGAATCTGGTCTTGCAGGTGAAACAAACCCGCAACCGATGCTGCGCTTGCTGGTTCACAGAAAATGCCCTCTTCCCGCGCCAGCAGATGATACGCCTGCAAAATTTCCTGGTCGCTGACGGCGTAAAATCCCCCTTGACTGGCGTCCCGCACGGCTAGAGCGCTTTGCCAATTCACCGGGTTACCAATGCGAATGGCGGTGGCGATGGTTTCCGGGTGTTCAATCGGGGTTCCCCGCACCAGGGGAGCTGCGCCCGCCGCCTGAAACCCAAACATCCGGGGTAGGGTTTGACATTTCCCGTGCTGTAGGTACTGGCAAAACCCCATCCAGTAGGCGGTGATATTGCCCGCGTTGCCCACCGGGATACATAACCAATCCGGCGCCCGCCCCAGTTGGTCCACCACCTCAAACGCCGCCGTTTTTTGGCCCTCTAAACGATAGGGATTGAGTGAATTCACCAGGGTAATCGGGTAGTGCTCGGCCAATTCCCGCACCAGCGCTAGGGCCTGGTCAAAGTTGCCTTGAATCGCCAGCACCTGCGCCCCGTACATCAACGCCTGGGCCAGTTTCCCCAGGGCCACATATCCATCGGGAATCAGTACAAACGCTTTCATTCCGGCGCGGCGGGCATAGGCGGCAGCAGATGCGGATGTATTGCCCGTGCTGGCGCAAATCACCGCTTGGGAGCCCTGTTCTTTCGCCTTGCTGATGGCCACCGTCATGCCCCGGTCTTTGAAACTACCGGTGGGATTCAGGCCGTCAAATTTCACCCACACCTGCACGTCTTTTTTACCTAAGTAACTGCTGATGCGGGGGACTGGAATCAAGGGTGTGTTGCCCTCATACAACGTGACCACCGGCGTGCGTTCGGTGACGGGCAAATACTCGCGGTAACCATGAATCAAGCCTTGCCACATGGGTCAACCGCCCCCAAAAACGTCCACGTTGGCAAACACAGCCACTGGCGACCCATGTCCCACCCGAATGGCCTGGTTGGGTTCTCCCTTACCGCAGTAGGGTGAGCCGTACATTTCCCAGGTTTCCGGGCCACCCACCCGCACCAGATTGCGCCAGAACTCCAGCGTCACTCCCCGGTAGTTGGGATTTTTCAGCGTTTTGGTGAACCGGCCATTTTCAATCAAGCGGGCATACTCGCACCCAAACTGGAACTTGCGCCGGTAGTCGTCAATGGACCAGGAGCGATTGGATTCCATGTAAATGCCGTGTTCAATTTCACTAATCACCGCCTGCAAATCACCGCTACCAGGTTCCAGGTTTAGGTTTGCCATCCGGTCAATGGGGGGGCGATTCCAGGAACAGGACCGCCCGCAGGCGACGCCAGCAATACCGGAGCGCATCTGGCTCTCGCGGCTTCCCAACCCCCGCAGCAGTTTGCCTTCTTTAATCAAATACAGCCGTTGCGCCGGTTCGCCGGTATCGTCAAAGGCATAGGTTGCAAATTCCCCGGGCACAGTCGGGTCAAACGTGATATTCATCAGGGGGGAGCCGTACTGCAAACGCCCAAAGTCTTCTAACCGCACAAAACTCCAGCCGGCGTAATTGCGCTCATCCCCTAAAATCCGGTCTAGCTCCAGGGGATGCCCCACGCTCTCGTGAATCTGCAACAGCATTTGGTCGGGGGCCAACACCAGGTGCGTGCGCATGGTAGGGCAATTTTCCGCGTGCACCAACTCCACCGCCTGCGCCCCAATGCGTTCCACCCGCGCCCACAGGTCATCGGTCAGTAGCCACTCCAGACCCCCCTGGTAACACCGGGCTAGTGTCCCGTGGTCGGTGCGGGTTTGGGTTTCCGTTCCCACCTGGGCCGTTGCCGCAAAGTGATTGGCGACGTAATAAAACGTTTGGTGCACCTCAGCGCCGTTGCTAGTCACCCACCAGGTTTCTGTTTCGGTCAGAACCAGAGCGGCGCGGGTGCAAACAATGGCCTCGCTGACCTTGAGCGTATGACACACCTTGACCAGCAGTTCCGCCAATTCTTTGGGGTGTAAATCCCACCAGGGCTGGCGCAAGGGACTGGTGTAGCGACCGGTCACCGCCGGCGGTTCGGGAAACGCATGGGTGTGGGGAATGGCCGGATTTGCTGCGTATGTATAGGCCCGCTGGGCGGCGCGCTGTAAACCGCTGGGGGAAACGTCGCTGGTGGCGCTGTAAAAATGCCGGCCCTGGACGCTCACCTCCACCATCGCTCCCCAGGTGTCCTCGCGGCCCTGCTGTTCGGGATGGCCGTCGCGAACGTGGTAACGGGTCGCGGTTTGCCGCACCAACCGTAAACCCAGCCAGTCCGCCGGAACTGCAATCGCCTGGAGTAGTGTTTTCGGATTCATGGGCATCGCCTCACCTGTCTTAATCTAGCGCAGGCTTGGCTACAATTCAGAAGGACGTTGGGGAGATTGCCCATGGAACGGACGTTTATTGCCATTAAACCAGACGGGGTGCAGCGGGGGTTAGTTGGGGAAATCATCCGCCGGTTTGAAGCCAAGGGATTTACGCTGGTGGGGCTGAAAATGGTGCGGGTTTCGCGGGAGTTAGCCGAAAAACACTACGACGTTCACCGGGAGCGCCCCTTTTTTCCCTCGCTGGTGGACTTCATCACCTCTGGCCCGGTGGTGGCAATGGTGTGGGAAGGTGATGGTGTGGTCGCCGCAGCGCGGAAAATGATTGGGGCCACCAACCCCCTGAGCGCAGAACCGGGGACGATTCGGGGTGATTTTGGCATTAGCATTGAGCGCAATCTCATTCACGGCTCGGATGCCATTGAAACGGCCCAGCGGGAAATTGCCCTGTGGTTTACGCCGGAAGAACTCGTCGCCTGGCGACCGGCAGTCCAGCCCTGGTTGGTAGAATCGTAAAAACCCTGTTTTCTGTGCCTATAGCCGATGTCTGCTGAACCACCGACCCCGGTTTTGGACCCGCTGGATGAAACGCCGGATGACGTGGAAATGCCGCTGTTTGATCATCTAGAAGAATTGCGCCAGCGCATCTGGCGGGCCATCGCTGCATTTGCCGTTGCGACCGTCATTTGCTTTATCGGGGTCAAACCCATTGTCCGGTTTTTGGAAGCGCCGGCGGGGAACGTGAAATTTTTACAGATGGCGCCGGGGGAATTTTTCTTTGTCTCCCTGAAGGTGGCGGCCTACAGCGGTCTCATCCTCAGCAGCCCCATGATTTTGTACCAGATCATCGCCTTTGTGCTACCGGGGTTGACACGGCGGGAGCGACGATTACTAGGGCCAGTGGTGCTGGGGTCAAGCGTGCTGTTTGTGCTGGGGATGGCCTTTGCCTATGGGGTGTTGATTCCGGCAGCCTTGCGTTTTTTCCTGAACTACGGCGCGGACGCAGTAGAACCCCTATGGTCCATCGAGCGCTATTTTGAGTTTGTGTTGATTCTGTTACTGGGGACGGGACTGGCGTTTCAAATCCCGGTGGTGCAGTTTGTGTTGAGCGCCTTGGGGCTGGTCTCTCCCCGGCAAATGCTGGCGGGTTGGCGCTATGTGGTGCTGGTTGCGGTGGTGGTGGCCGCCATTTTGACTCCTTCGACGGACCCCTTGACCCAAATTCTACTGGCGGGGGCCATGGCCGGTTTGTATCTGAGCGGCATCGGGTTGGCCGTATGGTTTTTGCCGAAACGGTGATGCCTTATCATGAAACAATACGTGTTTGAGTGAAGGAACGATGCAACCGGCCCGTCGTCTGCAGCAGATTCCCCCGTATTTATTTGCTGAAATTGACCGCAAGCGAGATGCCTTGGTGGCGCAGGGGGTGGATGTCATCAACATGGGGATTGGCGACCCCGACCAGCCGACGCCCGCCCATGTGGTCCAGGCCATGCACCAGGCGATTGACGACCCCAGCACCCATAATTACCCCCCCTATCAAGGCACCAAGGAGTACCGGCAGGCAGCGGCGGCGTGGATGCAGCGGCGGTTTGGGGTGACGGTGGACCCGGACCGGGAAGTGGTGTCTTCTATCGGTTCCAAAGAAGCTATCCACAACACGTTTTTGGCGTTTGTGGACCCCGGCGACTACGTGCTCATCCCTGACCCGGCCTATCCCGTCTATCGCACGTCCACGTTGTTTGCTGGTGGCGAAAGCTATGTCATGCCCCTGAAACAAGAGCGGGGGTTTTTACCGGATTTCACAGCGATTCCCACGGACGTGGCGCGGCGGGCCAAGTTGCTCTGGCTGAACTATCCGAATAACCCAACGGGCGCCATTGCCGATTTGGACTTTTTTGCCGAAGCGGTGGCCTTTTGCCGAGAGTTTGACATCTTGTTGTGCCATGACCACGCCTACTCAGAAATGGCCTACGACGGCTACAAACCCCCCAGCGCGTTGCAGGTGCCAGGCGCCAAGGACGTGACGATTGAATTTCACAGCCTGTCCAAGTCCTACAACATGACTGGCTGGCGGGTGGGGTTTGTCTGCGGGTCAGCGGTGGGCGTCCAGGCGCTCGGTCAGGTAAAAACCAACGTGGACTCCGGCGTCTTCAAAGCCATTCAACGGGCGGCGATTGCAGCCTTTCAGACCACGGAAGCGCAATTGCAGGCGCTCATGCAGGTGTATCAACGGCGGCGGGACTTAGTGGTCTCGGGGTTGCAATCCTTGGGCTGGCCGATTACCGCTCCCAAAGCCACCTTGTACGTCTGGGCGCCAGTACCTCCTGGTTACACCTCCACCGAGTTCGCCACTTTATTGCTAGAAAAATGCGGGATTATTGTGCCGCCGGGGAATGGTTATGGAGCCGCTGGGGAAGGCTTTTTCCGCATTGCCCTGACGGTGCCAGAAGAGCGGGTGAAACTGGCCATTGAACGGATGCACCAGGCGGGGATTCGTTACCGCTA
>JANXAM010000023.1:41161-41417 GCA_025062155.1 Gloeomargarita sp. SKYB120
GACTCGGTGGTTTGAAGGATGTATCGTATGCTCAAAACAGTACTACATTAACCCTGAAGCAGGGACTCACAGTTGTGGGGGTACATTTGGGCGTAGCCCTTGGTTCACGTCTAGTGCCTGGCAATGTGTCCACTCAGGTTATTGGAACCATAACCACTGCGCTTCGTGGCGGATTGGTGAGTGTTTGTGCAGAAATCTTGTTTGTTTTAGGAAATCAGCGAGAACGACGAGGTTAGTAACGTCACAATATCTAGGT
>JANXAM010000024.1 GCA_025062155.1 Gloeomargarita sp. SKYB120
CGGATTAAACAAAAGGTGCGTAAGTTACAGGTGAATGCAATCAAAAATCTGCAATCCTTGGTTAATGAAACCATCCGTAGCTTATGTCAATTTTTGTGATTTTAGCTATAGATGATTAGCGCCGTGGGTTAATGGACTGCCCGAGCGACTTCGTTCGTACTTCTGTTTCTTACCACTGCCACTCTGAGGAACATACAAACTTTCCAATTTATTAACCACTTGGCTTTGAGTAAAAGTTCCTAGGCATTAAACGCGAGGACGGCAAAGGATTCAGCTCTGTACGGAAAATTAGGTTTATTATGTTCAATCGCGGCCATCATTGCTGCAATTGCTCGTTCAACTAACTCATGAGAGTGAGACTTCATAGCCGCTTAAAGTTAACCTTGTGAGTTATGCAACCACAGCAACAACCCAGTAAACGGCCTAGGTAGTTAGGCTCCTTAATTTACGTTGATTTTTTACATACCTGATGGGAGGACCCCGCGGTGCCGTTTTACCTCAGTTTTGGACCGCAACAACAACAGGTGGGTACCTCTAGCCTCTGACTTAAAGTTTCTGGGTACTACGCCCAGTCTACTGCCGCCAGAGTTTCGGTTCCCTCATACGTTGGGTGTAGATCGCAAAACATTATTGGCAGTCACCAACACCGCAGAAGAACCTCTTGTTTTACTGTACCAAATTCAGGACGGGTAAACCACCTGACCAGACAGACTCGACGTGCTCCACCCAGTGAGAAATGGCCGTTGGTGCAACGTTGAGTAAGGTCACGTGCCCGAGTTTTCGCCCCGGTCGCGCCTGCGTTTTCCCATACCAATACACCCGGCCCCATTGCGCCAGTTGCTCCCGCTGTTGCCGGTAGTCGCACATAGCCGTTTCGTAGCCTAGTAGATTAATCATCAACGCCCCGTCCGTTGTCATGGTCGTGCTGCCCAAGGATTGCCCGGTAATCGCCCGCAGGTGCTGTTGAAATTGGGACGTGACGCAGGCATCAATCGTGTAATGGCCAGAATTGTGGGTGCGGGGGGCCACTTCATTGAGCAACACCCGGTCATCGGCGAGATAAAACCATTCCGTTGCCAGGACGCCGTGATAATCCAGTGCTGTCAATAGGGTATGGGTGTAGTCCCGAATGGCAGTTGCCACCGAGTCGGGCACCGGCGCTGGCGCATAGACCCACCGGCAGACCTGGTTGGCTTGATAGGTGTGGGCGACAGGGTAAAAGGCCGTTTCTCCCGAGAGACTCCGCGCGGCGACAATGGCTAACTCCTGCACAAAAGGCACGTAGGCTTCCGCCAGCACATCGGTCACAGGCCATTCGCGCCAGAGTTGCTCCAGTTGCGCCGGGGTGTGGATGATGCGCGTACCCAGGCCGTCATACCCATAGCGGCGGGCTTTGACCACCAAAGGCCAAGTGGGCGCAGGTTCCCCAGGCGTTAGCAACCAAAATTCCGGCACGGGAATCCCCAACCCTTGGGCGTAGCATCGCTGGCGATATTTATCCAACAGGGGCGCCAGACTCTCTAAACGTGGGCAAAAACGGGTAGTAGGTCGCGCTATCGCCGCCAATAGCTCCAGATTAATAAATTCGTTCTCAAACGTGATCACATCGCACTGCTGCACAAGCCGTTCTAACCCGCTGCGGTCATCGAGAGGAGCAATGACGGCGCCGGCGCTCAGGGGAATGGCCGGGGCTTGGGGATCCGGTGTTTGCACCCACAAGGGGATATGCAAATCCCGCGCCGCTTGGGCCAGCATCCAGGCCAGTTGCCCCCCACCCAAAACGCCAACCGTGCCGTTCATCCTTTATTTCCGTCCAAAATCAGCAGGAATTTGTCCCCAACGCTCCGTGTCCCACTTGCACAAGGGGTTGGGATAGGTATGGGTTTGCAACCAGGCTTCCGCTGCCTGGATTTCATCACCCAAGGCTGTTCCCTCCACCGGCAATTGACTCCCGCACCGCTTCTTTTTCACCCAACCCAAAGCCACGTCAGAGTCTGAGTAAATGGGCCAATCACACCCCCGTTCGGCGCACCATTGCAAAGCCGTGACAATGGCTAAAAATTCCGCAATGTTGTTGGTGCCCCAGGGATACGGCCCGCGCCGGAAAATTTCTTCCCCCGTGACTGTATTCACCCCGCGATATTCCATGACCCCCGGATTGCCGGAACAGGCCCCGTCCACGGCATAGCTCGGTGTCAGGTAGGGCACGACTGGTTGCTCTGGAGCTAGGGACGGTTGAACCCCTTCCTGCCCTTGGGCAAACGCCTGGCGCGCCATTTCCCAGTTAGGATAAGCCTTGTACTGAGCGCCACTGTAGCCGCCTACCTGTGCCCAACACTCATCCCACCGGCGATAAATGCCCGGTTTTCGTCCCCGCCAGACTACGTACACCTTGTTGCGCGTCATGGGGATTCAAGAAAGGGTGCTAGAACAGCCCGGAGTTCAGGGTAGTGGGCGTGCATGTAGCGGATGGTCGCTTGCAGACGGGGCAGTTCGTCCGGTGGGGCCAGGCGGAATAGGCGCTTCACAGTCGGTTCATCCCACGCTCGCTGGCCGGTCAGGAGCTGGTGAAACATCTGGGTGAATGCGGCACGGTTGCGGTCCGGTGGTCCCAGCCAATACCAGCTCAACAGTCCCCCCAGAGCAAAGGCACCGGCGCTGGCGAACGCTCCTGGCACCGTCATGCCGGTTTCCCACCAAACGCCGACACCGGCCAAGGACGCCAAGCTCACTGTCCAGCCCCACAGGCGGTAGCGTGGTGAACGCAACCACTCCTGGAGCCAGGGAAACACCAGCAGTATCGCCAAGCCCAGTCCAATGACAGTTGCGAGTGCGTTGAGCACGGTGGCATGCCTGCAACCTATCCGTACAGTATTCTAGCCTGTGGCCTGAGCCAGCGCGAACCCTTGATGCACCACTTGCAGCGCTTTTTTGCCCTCCGACCGGCTCACCAGGCAACTGATTTTGATTTCCGACGTGGCAATCATCTGGATATTGATCCCCGCCTGGCCCAAACTGGCAAACATCTGCGCCGCAACGCCGGGTTTGCGTACCATGCCGCTGCCCACCACGCTGACCTTGGCAATGTCGGCATCCACGGCCAGGTACTCACAGTTCAGCTTGGCCAGGGCAGGAACCAAGGCCGCTTGCGCGCGTTCCACATCGTCCTGGTGAATCGTAAAGGCAATGTCTTTGGTGGGCCGGCCATCGATCCACGTCACCCGCTCGGACTGGATGATCATATCCACGCTCACCCGCGCCTGGGCCAACGCTAGAAAAATGCAGGCTGCGGAACCGGGCCGGTCGGGAACGCGGCGAATCACCAGCCGCGCCTGCTCGTCGTCTAGAGCGGCTCCCCGCACGGGTGTCATCTCTCCAGTATCTTCCGGCAGCGGCAAGACCGGCACTTTGAAACTGCTGCTGAGGACCCGCACCGCCTGGGTAGCATTGGCCAAATCCACCAGACAACTGACCTTGATTTCTGAGGTGGAGATCAGGTCAATGTTAATCCCAGCTTCCCCTAGGGCGCTGAACATACTGGCAGCCACGCCCGGTCGGCCCACCATCCCCGCTCCAACAATGCTCACCTTGGCCATTGCCGCCGAGACGTGACAGGTGACAGGGTCGCCCCACTGCCCTACGAATTGCTGCACCACCTGCTCGGTCTGCGCCAAATCCGATCGCTGCACGGTAAAAGCAATGTCATTCGTGGCTCCCGCCTGGATGGATTGGATGATCAAATCCACGTTGATTCCGGCGTTAGCCAGCGCCCCGAACAACTGGGCTGCAACGCCTGGCCGGTCAGGGACATTGCACAGGGCCACTTTTGCCTGCTGGTCATCCAGTTCCACCCCATCTACGAGCCGAGCCACCTCCAAATCTCGGTGGGGAATCGTGCGCCGCGTGGGCGTGATCAAGCGCGTGCCCGGCTCATCGGTCCAACTGGAGCGCACCACCACTGGCACCCCGAAATTGCGGGCAATTTCCACTGCGCGGGGATGCAACACCTTGGCCCCGAGACTGGCCAACTCCAGCATCTCTTCGCAGGTGACTTGGGGAAGCACCTGGGCGTCTGGCACAATGCGGGGGTCGGTGGTCAAAATCCCCGGCACATCGGTATAGATTTCGCATCCATCTGCGCCTAGAGCCGCTGCGATGGCCACCGCCGATGTATCCGACCCGCCCCGCCCCAAGGTTGTAATTTCCAGAGTGCGACTGCTGCTGATGCCCTGAAACCCGGCAATGACCACCACCTTGCCCTGCTCTAGCTCCTGGCGAATCCGGTCGGTGGGGATGTGCAAAATGCGGGCGCGTCCATGGTCTGCTTCGGTGATGATGCCGACTTGCGTCCCCGTTAGGGAAATGGCCGGTTGCCCCAGGGCTTCGAGCGCCATTGCCACCAAGGCAATACTCACCTGCTCGCCGGTCGAGAGCAACATATCCATTTCGCGGGGAGACGGCTGGGGATTTACCGCCTTCGCCAGGGCAATCAGCTCGTCAGTGGTGCGGCCCATCGCTGAGACCACCACCACCACCTGGTGCCCTTGGGCCACCGTCTGGACAATCCGCTGGGCGACCGCTTGGATGCGCTCGACATTGGCAACCGAAGTGCCGCCGTACTTTTGAACGATTAATCCCATAGTTTTCTAGGGTAGGGCATCAGGGGACGGGTTCGATGCGTAGGAGTTGACCGTCATCGGCATCCGTGAGCACGTAAACCAGGCCATCGGGTCCCACCCGCACGTCCCGCACCCGCTGGCGCAGGTCAATCCGCTCGACTTCTTTCACCTTGCCGTTGGGCAGCACCTGTAACCGATGCACCGCCCGCGAGCGCAATCCACCTGCTAGCAATTGCCCCTGCCAGTCGGGAAAGCGTTCACCCCGGTAAATGGTCAGCCCAGACGGCGCTACCGTTCCCGGCCAGACCAACGCAGGGTCCACCATCCCCGGCAACGACCGGTAGGGGGTGATTTCTTCGCCGCTGTACTCGCGACTGTGGGTCACCCGCGGCCAGCCGTAATTTTTCCCCGCCTCCAGCCGGTTCACCTCGTCCCCTCCTTTCGCCCCGTGTTCCGTCGCCCAGACTTGCCCTGTCACCGGGTCCACCACCAGCCCTTGGATATTGCGGTTGCCCAGTGTCCAGACTTCCGGCGCGGCTTTTGCCCCCAACGGGTTATCCGCCGGTGCCGTGCCGTCGGGATTCAGGCGCAAGACTTTCCCTAGGTGACTCTTCGGGTTCTGGGCTTGCTCGCGGATCAAGCGCCCCCCGTAGCTGATGGGCGGGTTGCCGCCATCCCCAATGCTCACCAGCAGCGTAAAATCCGGCAGCCAGGCCAGGCGCGACCCAAAGTGCTGCGTCCGGTACTTGGTCTGGGCCACCCGGAAAATCTCCCGCACCTCCGTCAGCCGCCCGTTTTGCCAGGTGCCACGCCCCACCACCGTGCGATTGGCCTCCACCGTCCCCTGCGCGTAGGTGAAATAGACCCAGGCGGGATTGGGAAAACAGGGGTGCAAGGCAATATCCAGCAGGCCCCCTTGCCCCAGGTTCAACACGGGGGGAATGCCAGGCACCGGTTCCGGTCGTAACTTACCCCCTTGCACCCAGCGCAGGCGTCCCGGTCGCTCCGTAATCAACATGTCTCCGTTGGGGAGCCACACCATGCCCCAGGGCCGTTCCAACCCCTTGATCACCGATACCACGCGATAACGGGTAGCGGGTTGCACCTGCGACACCGGCAGTGGTTCCGGCTGGGAATGGACACGACACCCCAGCAACCCCAGCAGCAGTACCCAGCCCAGCCAGCGCAACCGCATCTAGCCCCAAAACGTCAACGCCTTCTGCACCAGCCACTGTTGCCAATTCTGCACCGGGGACCAGCGGTCCAACCCGATCCCGACCGACAGCAGCAGCAAGTACACAATCGAGTACTTGAACACACCCCGCGCCCGCTGCGTGTCCTGGGGTTGGTCAAACAATCGCAGGACTTTGTACAGAAATAATCCCCCTAGAATCAGGGCCGTCAAGGCATACAACCCGCCCACCACCCCACAGGGATACACCAGCAGCAGACTGGTGGGCACCAGCAACAGCGTATAGACCAGAATTTGTTGCGCTGTGCACTCCGCCCCGGCCACCACCGGCAACATGGGTACACCCACCTGCGCGTAGTCATCGCGGAGCATCAGCGCCAGTGCCCAGAAATGGGGGGGCGTCCAGATAAAAATAATCGCAAACAAAATCCAGGCGCAGGGGGATAGCTCACCGGTCACAGCAGCCCAGCCCACCAAGGGAGGAATCGCTCCTGCTGCGCCACCGATGACGATGTTTTGGGGACTGGAACGTTTCAGCCAGTGGGTATAGACCAGGACGTACACGGCAATACCCGCCCACTCCAGCCAGGCACTCGTCCAGTTCACCCGCCAGCCTTGGAGTAATAACGCACCCACCGCCAGCGTCAACGCAAACGCCAGAGCCTGGAACGGCGTAATGCGGCCAGCCGGAATCGGTCGGTTTTGGGTGCGCGCCATCACCTGGTCAATATCCCGGTCATAGAGGCAATTGATGGTATTGGCTGCCCCCGCCGCCATCGCTCCCGTGACCAGGGTCGTTAAAAACACACCCACATCGGGTTTCCCGCCCGCCGCCAACCACATCGCTCCCGCCGTGGTCACCAGCAACAGAAAGATGATGCGGGGTTTCGTCAGTTGCCAGTAATCCCGCAGGCGTTCCCACATCCCTAGCGCTCCCAGGCCCGTCGTTGGAGTCCTACGGCAAGCACCACCAATGCCCCCAGCAACAGTGCCCCAATTGCCTGGTGCATGACGGTTAAAGGTTCCACCTGCAACCGCAACCGGTACGTCCCCCAGCCCACCAGGATTTGCAGCCCCAATAGCAGCAGGATTCCCTGACCAAGCCATTTCCAACCTGCACGCCACGCTTGGATCCCCGCTAGTAAGGATAAAACCGCCGCCGGAACGAGTCCCAGCAAATGCCCATAAAACACTTGACACAACTGCTGACCTGCTAGGCACTGGTGCGCCGCCCACCGCGAAGCCACCAAGCCCCCCAGCAAACTTTGCCCATAAACCGCCAGCGCCGCCGCCAAGGACAAAGCCGGTAAGGAGGACGGCAACGGCTGACGCGGAGCAGGCATTTCCAAGAGCAAGACCCCCAGCGCCAGCAACAGACTGAAAAACGCCAGCCCCGTACCCAGGTGCGCCGTGACAATGTCAAACCGGAGCAGTTCCGTGACCGTGAGTCCCCCCAGCACACCCTGCCAAATCACCAGCCCCAGCGCCGCCGTTACGCCCCAGGGCAACCAACGCGGCAGTTGTGCTCGCCACCACCAGGTCACGGCGGTTAACCCCAGCACGCCCAACCCCACGGTCGCCGCCACCAGCCGGTGGAACCACTCCAGAAACACCTGCAAATCCATCTGCGCCGGCACCACCTGCCCAAAACACAAGGGCCAATCGGGACAGGCCAATCCCGCTTCCATCACCCGCGTGGCACTCCCCAGCGCCATTAACCCCCAGGTCGCTGCCGCCAAGCCCCACAAGCCTCGCTGCACCCACACCCGCGGGTTGAAGTCTCTGACTGGGGACGATGCGCCAACGGTGGTCATGGTCATACTCGCTGCTACACCTAATTCCCGTTGTAGATAGCGGCGGTGCTACAGTTGCGCAGGTTTAAGCATTTCTTCGGGAATGAAAAGAATGTTGAGTTTTGTGAAGGGCTGGCCTGTCTCCTAATCCCGATTGGCCGCTGGCCAGGGCGCTACACTGCTATATTGAAGGTTTTGACGTATGCACAACGGCAATGGCGGGGCACAGCAAGTGGGCCAATATCAAGCGCCAAAAAGCGCGGGTGGACGCCCTGAAGGGACAAACCTTTGCCAAGTTATCGCGGGAAATCATCGTGGCGGCGCGCATGGGACTCCCTGACCCTGCTGGCAACTTTCGGCTCCGCACCGCCATTGAAAAAGCCAAGGCCGCCGGCATGTCCCAGGAGAATATCGAACGGGCGATTGCCAAAGGCGCGGGTCGCTTGGGTCCCGACACGGAAAACCTGGAATCGGTGCGCTATGAAGGCTATGCGCCGGGAGGCGTGGCGGTACTGATTGAAGCCCTAACGGACAATCGCAACCGGACGGCGGGGGAAATCCGGGCGGCCTTTAACAAGCACGGCGGCAATTTGGGGGAAACTGGATGCGTCGGCTGGATGTTTACCCAGGTGGGTTGGATTCCCGTGACCGGCATCACTACTGAGGAGGACCTGCTGGCGTTAGCGTTAGAGGTAGGAGCGACCAGTTACGAGTGGGATGCGGAAACGCCGGCGCTGTTGACCGACCCCCAGGACTTGGACCAAGTGGCTGCTGTGGTGCAGGTCAAGGGCTATGGTGTGGAGGGCGCAACCACCCGCTGGCAACCCACGACGACCGTGACGATTACCGACCCAGACCAGGCGCGAAAGGTGTTGCGGTTGCTGGACGTGCTGGAGGACCTGGACGATGTGCAGAGCGTGACAGCCAATTTTGAGATGGACGAGGCGCTGCTGGGGGCCACGATGGGGCTATGATAAAGCCATGGATGCCGATACGTTGTTAAGGCGCTATGCCGATGGGGAACGGGATTTCCGCCAAGTGAATTTGAGCGGCGCCGACTTGTCGTTGGCCATCCTGCGGGAGATCAATTTCAGCCGGGCGAAATTAGCGGGTATTAGTCTCAGCCAAGCGAACTTAACGCGGGCGGATTTGAACCGGGCGATTCTGCGGGAAGCGGATTTGAGCCGCGCTATTTTACGGGAAGCCAACCTGATGGCGGCCAAGCTGGTGGGGGCCTATCTGAATCAAGCGGATTTACAAGACGCCAACTTGAGCAAGGCCAAACTCACGGAGGCAGATTTGGCGGGGGCCAATCTGCGGGGTGCCAAGCTCATGGGAGCCAATCTCAGCCGGGCAGTGCTCATTGAAGCCGATTTGAGCGGCGCAGACTTGAGTGGCGCCGACTTGACGGGAGCCAATTTGAACGACGCCAAGTTGGTGGGCACGAATCTCGCGCGGGCGGACTTGACGCGGGCGGCGTTGCGCAATAGTGATCTCAGCCAAGCGAACTTCTTTGAAGCAGACTTGAGCCGCGCGATTCTAGCGGGAGCGAAGTTGCTAGGGGCCGGTTTCAGCGACGCCATGTTGAGCGAAGCCAACCTGACCAATGCCGACCTGACCGATGCCCAGTGTGTCAACGCCGACCTCAGTCGTACAAATTTGCGAGGCGCGAATTTGACGGGAGCTGGCTTGAGCGGGGCGATTTTAGACCGGGTGGATTTGGGGCACGCCAACCTGACGCGGGCGGATTTGACCGGAGCTGATTTGAGCGGGGTGGACTTGAGTCGCACCAATTTGACCGGCGCCCAACTCCGCAAAGCCATCCTGCACCGGAGCAATCTGGAGCAGGCCACGCTCAAGGATGCTGACCTGACCGAAGCTGACCTGACGGATGCTCGCCTGGCGCGGGCGGTGATGCCGGGAGTGAAACTGATTCAGGCGAATTTAACGGGTGTGGATTTGGCGGGTGTGATGCTACAGGGCGCCGATTTGAGCCGAGCTAGCTTGGTGGGGGCAATTTTGAACCAGGCGGACCTGACCAATGCCAAGTTAATCGCGGCGGACCTGAGCGGGGCCTCGCTGTACGACGTACTGTTGCAAGGGGCGGATTTGAGCCAAGCTTGTCTAGCCGATGCCTATCTAGATGCGACGGATCTGCAGGGCGCTTTCCTGATGGAAACGGTGTTACCAGGTCAAGCCTGAGGGTTATCCCTGCGCGACGGCTGGCTTGGGAATTTGTCATAAATTGAACACAGAGCTGGCTGTCTTCGGAAATTGACTATGGACCGGCGCTACTTCACCGCCCTAATTGTCGCCTTTGCCCTGGTCGCCTGTGGTATTGTCGCCAAGATCATCTACGACCGCACCCGACAAATCGAGTTGGTGATTGCCACTGGTAGCGCCCAAGGGGAGTACTACGCGATGGGACAGGCATTTGCCCGAGTGCTCCCCCGCCACATTCCCCGCCTGCGTCTCCAGGTGCGCGAAACTAAAGGGGCGACCGAAAACCTGGCCCTGGTGGCTGAAGGAAAAGCCGACTTGGGTTTTGTGCAAAACGACACGGACACAAAGCCCCCCATCCGCGCGATTGCCGGGCTGTACCTGGAGACTTTTCATCTGGTGGCGCGGCCAGGGGTTAACATCCGGGAATTTGGCGATATTCGCGGCAAGCGGGTGGTGACGCCGCCGCCGGGGAGCGGGGCCTACAACAGTTTTTTGGAACTCCTGCGGCACTACGACATAGATTTGCAGGACATTCAACCGATTCACTTGGCGGGACCGGCGGCCAGCCAGGCGCTCGTGCAAGGTCAGGTTGATGCCCTGTTTCGGGTGATTGGGTCCGGCAACCTGGAGATGCGCCGCCTGCTTCAGCAAAGTCGGGGCCGTTTAGTGCCCATCGACCAGGCCGCCGCCATTCAGATTTTTTATCCCGAGACCGAACCTGCCGTCATTCCCAGGGGCACCTACAGTGCCAGTCCACCGGTGCCGCCCCAGGACTTGCCCACGGTGGGAGTGCGTTCGCTGCTCATTACCCACCAGCGCCTGGACAAGGAAATTATCCGCGACATCACCCGCGTTTTGTTTGAGTACCGGAACGACCTCGTGACCTTGAACCCCCGCACGGCTTCGATCAGCTATCCGGGTTCAGGACAAGCGCTGGGTATCCCGCTTCATCCGGGGGCTAGGGCATACTACGAGCGAGATAAACCGTCATTTCTCCAGGAAAACGCCGAGCCGATTGCCCTGCTGATTACCCTGGCAACGATTGGGTTTTCGTTGCTAGCCCAAATCCGTTCCCAAATCAGCGAGCGCCAAAAAAACCGCGCCGATTTATATAACTTGGAGCTGGTTGAAATTATTGAGGCAGTGGACCGGGCTGAAAGTGTGCAAGAGCTGGATAAAGCTCGCCAGCGGTTGTTGAGCATTTTTCGCCGTGTGATTGAGGATTTGGATAAGGACCGTCTTTCCCCAGAATCCTATCAACTCTTCGTGTTTCCCTGGGAAATGGCGATGAATACCCTGCGGCACCGGGAGGCATTGTTACTAAGTAAAACCCTGCGCTGATTAGAATGCGTAACGCTGGCCGTGCAACCACAGGGCGCGCACCAGGGCCAACCCTGAATCTCCCACTTTGACCTCCACCAACGCCTGGCGTTTTTGACTGGCCTGGGTGACCGCGGCGTTTATTTGCTCCCGCCGGTTTTCGGGGATGTAGATTTCTTCAATCCCATAGCGAACCCTGTTGCCCTCCAAGCGCCCCTTCAGCGCAATTTCCTGGGGTCCTAAATCGCGGGGCAAGGATGGGCTAACGCGCACCGGTCGCCAGGGCGCCGGAGCGGTCGCGTTTGGGTTGTTCGGCGCTGCCAAAATCACATAAATTTCCGACCCAGCGCCTATCCGTTTGCCGCCGGGAAGGGATTGCAAGACCTCAAGCCGGGCAAACTCATAGCCCAAAACCTGGGAATACCCCCGCAGCGGGTCGTAGGGGTCAACGGGCAACGTTTCCAGATAAACCGTGCGACTGGCGGCGATGACGGTCAGGTAGGGAGCGGCTACCGCTAGGGGAATCGCCACCTGCACCAGCAAGGGCAACCCAAAGCGCCACAGGGGTAATTTCATGGGCTTGGCTCCCGCGCAACACGGGCCAGATGACGTTCAAACCCGAAACCGGCACCCACCAGCGCCAGGCCGCCCAAACCGAAACCTAGGGCTTTCCCCATCAATCCCGTATCGTACTCAAGCAAACGGCTCAGGATTTGAAAACCCAGCAACACCATGCCCAACCAGAACGGACCCCTGCGCAGGTGAGTTGTACCCACGCGCACGAGACCAAGGCTGTAGACAAGCAGCAGGAGGTTACTCACTACGACGCGCAGCACAGACATGTCTGTTCCCCCTGGGATGAAACTCATACTCGCCAAGACCCCCGCCACACCGACCAGCGCGATGGCGGTCGCGTCACGCCGAACGAAGCATTGATGGAGAGCGACATAGACCGCCAAGACGAGCAACAGCAGGCCAGCGCCCGGCACTGGGGAAACCTCCCAGCCGAATCGAAAGGCATAAACCGTCAAACCGAGACCCAGCAGCACCAGGCTGAAAGCGCGGGCAACGGGTTGCATGGGACGCGCCGTGGGGCATAGTCGCTGACCGAGCCGGTCGAGTCTGAGACTTTCGCCGTAACCCCACAAGATGACCGCCGGTAGTGCAAACGCCAATGGCCCAGAAAGCCATCTCCCTGAACTCACGCACCAAAGCAGCGTGACGACGACAAAAACGGCCCGCGAGTCAAACCAGTAGGCCAGCGGCGCCAGCAAGACCGAGATGTAGGGCATCGCTTCACCCACCAGGTTGGCTGTGTCACCGCCAATGCGATAACTGGCGTAGCCAAGGCCCAAGAGCACCAAACCCAACATGCCCAGCGTTTGTAATCGCAAACTGACGGCCATCGCCAGCACCCCCAGGCTCCAAGCAAAGAACAATTCGTGCAGGGGGCCACTGAGGTTAAACGTTTGGGCGACCAGCGCAATCACCGCGCCCAAGATCAGACCCGCCGCCAGCAATATCCCCTGGCCCAAGCGCCGGAACCCCGTCGTGTACTGCCACAGGTAAAATCCCAAGGTATTGGTGACCACCAGGAGCAAAAGCAATACCGTCAACCGGCTGACTCTATCCAGGTTTGACCAATTGGCTGCAACAAAAGTGATGACCGCCAGGCCAACGAAAAGACCACCGAAAGAGTACAGGATTGTGCTGAAAATTTGCGGTCGGGGCGTCAGTTGGTCCAGTTGATAGCGAGCAACCAGTTGCTGCCACAGCGCCTCAGAGATCAAACCTTCTTGCCGCCATTTCGCTGCCTCTTCCTGCAACTGCCGCCGAAAACGCTCGTCGGGCACACCGGTTGCTCCCCGCCCCCCCCCTGCCGCCGATTATAACCCACCGGCTGAGCGACTTAGGGAGTTGGCTGTGAGATGGTAGGGCTGTCCCAACTGTTGCAAATGACGCACCAGCAAGCTCAAAAACAGTCCCACATCCGTCACCACGCCGATGGATTCCAAAGACCCCCGGTCGGCCAGTTTGGTCACCACGGCCGGGTTAATGTCCACGCAGATCAACTTCACCCCCGCCGGCGTCATATTCCCCACCCCAATCGAGTGCAGCATGGTGGAGAGCATGAGAATCATATCCGCCCCCTCGATGAGCTGGGCGTACTCCGCCTGGGCCTGGATTAAATCCATGCGCGTTTCCGGCAACGGACCATCGTCCCGGATCGAACCGGCGAGCGAAAAGGGCACCCCCCGGCGGATGCACTCGCAGAAAATGCCCGATTTGATGACACCCGCTTCGACCGCTGCGCGGATACTGCCGTAGCGCCGGATGAGGTTGATGGTTTTCAGGTGATGCCGGTGCCCGCCTTTGACTACTCGCCCTCGCGCCAAATCCACCCCCAGCGACGTGCCGTAGAGACTTTGCTCCAAATCATGCACAGCAATCGCGTTACCACCGAGCAGCGCCTGCACATAGCCCTCGCGGATCAGGGTCGCCAGATGAGGACCGCCCCCTGTGTGAATCACGACTGGGCCGGCCACGACCACCGTCTTACCCCCGCGCTCTCGGATGCGGCGCAGTTCCCAGGCGATTTCCTCCACCACCAGTTCCACTCGCCGCTCGCTAGAGACCCCCGATTCCATAAACCCAAATTCCTGGCTGCGCTCCTGGGTCGGTCTGTGCAACGTACGAATGCCGTCCACACCACACACCACCAGGTCTCCCACTTGCAAATCCCGCAGCAACCGGCAGGTGGCTGTCAACCCCTCCACGACAATCACCGCATCCATCCGTTGTTTTTGCACCCGGATCCAGCGGTTTTGGTGGTAAATTTCGGTGGGGTAAATCGTGGTGACGTAAAAATCGTCGGGAGCAACCCCCGGCTGCGTGACGGGTTCCAACCGCACCGGCGTTTCCATGCCGTCGGCCAGCCGCGCCCCCAGGTCAATCAAGTTGTTCAGAATGTCCGCCAAAACCGCTTCCGTCGGCGCTGAGACCCACAGGTGAATCTCGGACGGGTCGGGCCGGTGCGCCCCCAGTTGCAGCCGTTCAATCTGAAAACTGCCGCCCCCATCGGTAATTCGGTCCAGGGCCTCCGTGAGCAAATTGCTGTCCACTAGGTGACCACGCAAGGACACCAGACGCTTGGCCACTTCCGCCATGGCCGGCACCATCGCCACCGGTTCATCCAACCGCAGCGTCAGACACTTGGCCGCGCCCCCCGCCTTGATAAATTCGCTCAAATCGGTGGTGATGACGTGAAAGCCCAACTGCTCTAGCCGTTGTTGCAAGGAAGCGCTCATCTGATTGGCGATAATCACCCGATTGATTTCCACCGCATTACAGGCAAATTGAATCGCGTCTAACTCACTCACGGGAATCCGTTTTTCAGGGGGAATCCGGCGTTCAATCAGATGATTTGAGTAGGTGTCAAACGCGGGGGGATAGTACAGCAAATACCCATCGCTCAAGGGGCAAAAACAGGTGTCCAAATGATAAAAACGCTTGTCAATCAAATGCAGCGATAGCACTTCCAACGACAGCCATTTGGCCAGGTAGGGATGGGCCTCCAGCATAGTGCGAAACCCATAACCACACCAGAGCCAGCCTGACTGGCGGTCCAGCAGGGCATCGCCAGCGCCTTCAAACGCAATTCCTTCCGGCAGCTCCAACACCTGATAGCCCTGGGCCTGGAACCATTCTCGAAAGAAGGGTTGTTCCCCCTGGCGTTCCGGGTGATAGAAGCGACTCAAGACCACCTGCTGGTTCACGACCAATCCCGCGTTGGCGGTAAACACCATGTCGGGCCAGCCGGGGGCCGGCGTGAGCAACTCCACCTCGGCGTACTGCTGCACAATCTGGTACAACCGTTGCCACTGGGTGACCGCCTTGGGTTGGGAAGAGCGATGCACATTGCCCTCCATCCAGGGGTTGATTACGTAGTTCACCTGGTAATGGTCAGGCGGGCACATCAAGTAGCGCAAACGATTCATAGGCTGGCTTTAGCGAAGCGTCAGGGGCGTGCAAGTTGACAACGAGCGTAACTATACCGCTGCTAGGCACGTGTATCCAATGCTACCGTTTTTTGCCGGGTAGTCAAACTGAATAAGGCACAGCGCCCTGCAACGACAAAACCTCGCTGGAACCACTCGCGCACTTACAGGCCCTTCCCCTGCTTCATATCATGAAGTAGTATGTAGAAATGTAAAGAATTGCGAGAGATAGGGGACCGGCGATGGTCACAACCACCACAGCGAGCATCCGGTTTGTCAAGGAAGGCAAGGAGGTCATTGTGGCCAATGGCGCGAATTTGCGGCAACAGGCGTTGGCTAACGGTATTGATCTGTACAACTGGCGGGGCAAGTTGATGAATTGCGGGGGCGTGGGCCAGTGCTGCAGACGGTTGAACCCATGACCTCAGCCGAATTACACGTTGACATTGCCTGCACCATTTTTGAGACCGATATTGCGCCTAAAATTGCCGAAATCCGTGCGACGCTGGCCCAACCCGATTCCCCCCTTTTGCTGGGAGAGTTACGAGCGCAATTCGATGTATTGGCCGGCTTGGGGGAAATACTGAACTTTCCAGCGCTGGTGCGAATTAGCCGCTTAGCACTGGCCGCCTTGACTTACCATCCCGACCAAGCTGTGGCGATTGGTGCACTAGCCCTTGGCGATTTGGAAAGGATGGAACAAAATCCTGAACCCGATCCTGAACTCGTTGCCCTGAGTGAACTGCCGTTGGATGGGTGGGACGGCCCAGAGTTATCGTCATTTGGGGGAGATGAGGCCTCTCCTGGGGAAGCGGCAATCACCTCGCCCTTATCTGTGTGGGAAGAAATCGGCAGTTTCGTCGAAGCGGCGTCACCTCCATATCCGGAATAACGATTACCGAACTGCTGGTTTTTCAGTTAGAGCAGCGATTATTGGCACTGGCGGTGGACAGTTTGGCGGGCATTGTCAGTGTTGCCCAGGACGCCTAGGTAACTGTACAAGGACGGCGGTTATACCGCTGGCAGGGACGGTTGGTGCCGGTGATTGCCCCCTCAGTTTTGGAATATCGCTACCCCGTGCGGTGGCCAACAGGAATGACTAGAGGCGAGAACTTACCGGCAGGGCGAGGACAACCCCTTCTATAGCTAAGCCATCTATGCTTGTCATGTCTTAGAGTCGCAGGACGTAGCCCCGTCCTTGGTTTTCCTGTCATCTCTCTGACAACCTAAAGCAGCTCAGCTATATTAATCAATGTGGGGGAGGAAATTTACGGGCTAGAAATTGACCAGATTTTACTAGAGCAGGATTTGGTGATTAAGCTATTGAGCGGCCTGTTTTCGGCACCGGCGTATGTGTATGGTTGTACGATTCTGGGGGATGGGCGTTTAGTGCCGGTGATAGATGCCAGTGCTTTAGTGCAACGCTGGTTACGCACACCAGATATAGGGGTTGTGGTTCCCAAGGCGCCCATTCGTACAGTCCGTCAAACCGAAATTTTGGTTGTGGATGATTCCTTGACCATGCGGGGAATGCTGAGCAAAACGTTAACCAAACATGGCTACCAAGTCTATACAGCCGCAGACGGGCGAGAAGCGCTAGAAATCCTGGCGCAACATCCAAGCATCAAGGCGGTTGTTTGTGATGTGGAAATGCCGCGCATGAATGGATTTGAGTTTTTGAGTATTTGCCGCCAAGAAGGCTACTACCCCAACCTGCCAGTCATCATGCTGACGTCGCGGGCAGGAGAGAAACACCAGCAAGTGGCTCGAAATTTAGGCTGTAATGCTTATTTAACCAAGCCCTATTTGGAACCGGAATTACTAGCAACCCTGCGGCAGTTTATTTGATAACAAAAAGCCAATCCCAGTCGCACTCTATGGAAAATCAACCCTGTAACTTCGTAAGCGCATACCATATCCTGGGGTGCAAAACGTAAGCCCGTTCTTGATGCTCCCACTAGGCACAAAAAAAGACCCGCTGTGTTTCAGCAGGCCTGGTCTAAGGTGGGTTTGCCGATTCTGGATAATCCTGCAGGACTAAGGACCCATAGGACGTGGCCCGGGGTTTACACGCGCTCCTCCGAATGGGTCAATGCGAGACGGATCAGGGCCAGACGCGCGCCCTGGAGGTTCAAAGCCGGGATTCCAAACCGGAATGCGCTCGTCAAGTTGAATCCGAGGCCCAGTACCTTGGGTGTCATGACCATCGCGGGGAGGGAGAACCTGAGCACCGGGGCGGTCTTGCTCCATGACTTGTTCAATAGGTGTTTTAGGACGCAGGTGCCCAAACACTCCTGGTGCTATCTCCCAAGGCGCCGGAGCGTTTGCTCCCCCGCAGGGCAAATCAGGGTCGCACATATGATGACGGCGTTGCCTGGAAGGAGACCCGATGTCCAACTCACCATTTCTCCCATTTCGGTCATAGCGGACGATGAGCATGCCCTCTATTATGCCCCCCGCTGGCCTGTTGGAGTGGTACTCCTTGATTAGCACCGGTGGGTCGGTTGAATTACGGTTCTCCTTATAATAAACACGCACATCATAGCCGCTTCTGCTGGCCGTGGATTCCGCACGGTAGTAACGGCCGTCGGGCGTGTACACATGGACGATATAGGTTGGGGAATTGGGATAGTGCTCTGTCTCAACCCTGTAGCCACCTTCGACTGCATAGCTCTTGCCCCCTTGGCCGTTAGGCCCTAAATCCGTATACTTGACGGGCCGGTTATCACCCTGGTTTCCATCAGCGACCAAACTGCGCTTATTGATCTGGCTAAGATCAGGAGCAAGCAGGCCGTTTCTCCCTTGGTTACGGTGCTGGGCACCTGCATCATTACGAGGAGCATTACCAGTCCTGAGCCGCTGCCGATGCGACTCCAACCGCTCCATGAAGCCATAGTCCCCCCGGTCGCCTGGATAACGGGGACGCTTCTGCTGGTGGGAGGCTGATTCTGGAACCTGGCGTTGCCGATTCCGGTTGCGCGGGTTGAGTTCTTCGACGTTGACTTGCGACCCTTCGGGCAAGAGGTTAGCAGAGTCTTTCATCCCTTGGGCCGCTTCTTGAATGGACTGTGCTTCAGCAGCGTGCCTTGCTCCTTCCGGCAAAGGTGGCAGTAGCCGGGGGTCAATTTGCAAGAGCCGTTCCTGATTGGGAAGAGTTCCAGTGATCCCCCGTTGCCCATCCCGGTCGCGGTTAAATAACTGCTGCTGCAGATGACTAGGCACTGTTGGCATCGTATTGGTCGTATTTCCTGAGTCTTTGGGTATCGGCGGGGTAACTGGCGGCGGTGGGAGATATTGGTTGTAGGGATTCCCGAGGTTGGTTCCTGATGTCGGTTTGGCGTGGGTGATCTGGGCCAGTGCCCGTAGTGGCATACCCCCTACTAAAACGGCGCTCAGGAAGAGTATTGGTAGCACTTTCGACTTCATAAGAGTGAACCTCCAAACCCCTTTCTACTGCCCATAATCGCTGCCATCCCTGCCACTCGGGTACTAACCTTGTCACCACTGACCCCTGATCACGATCACATTCCAACCCTGACCCTAGCCTTGACATTGAAACAATATGTAGGATTGTTAAGGAATTTTTAGGGAAGAGAAGAGGAGTCAGGCAATGGTCACAACCACCACAGCAAGCATCCGGTTTGTCAAGGAAGGCAAGGAGGTCATTGTGGCCAATGGCGCGAATTTGCGGCAACAGGCGTTGGCTAACGGTATTGATCTGTACAACTGGCGAGGCAAGTTGATGAATTGCGGGGGCGTGGGCCAGTGCGCGACCTGTGTAGTGGAAATTGTCGAAGGCATGGAATATCTTTCCCCGCCCACTGATTTTGAGCAGCGCCGGTTGCGGAATAAACCCAATTGCCGCTTGGCATGTCAAACATTGGTCTACGGGCCCGTGACGGTGAAAACAAAACCCTGAACCCGGGGTATACTCAGGCTAAGGGCAATCGCATCTTTCGAAGTTCCATGACTTCTGCCACCAAGCCCTCGCGTCGCCAGCAGGAAGGATTCTTGGGATTGTTTATTGTGATGACAGTGCTACTGCTGGCTGGGGTATGGGTCTGGGTGGAAGACGTGGCCTTTAACGCCAATCGCTACCGGTTTCAGGTGGCCTTTCGCCATGCGGCTGGTCTTGGGGTAGGGTCCACAGTACGGCTGCGAGGTGTGGAAGTGGGCCGTGTGGTCGCGGTGGAACCTGGCGTCAATCAGGTGCTGGTGACGGTTGAAATCCATCATCAGGGCATCTTCATTCCCAAAAAGAGTCACTTTCGCGCGCAGACGGGGGGACTGGTCGGCCAGCCGTCCTTGGAGATTAGTCCCCAGGCGGACCTGGATGTGGCCACTGTGAACGCGGGTCCTCGTAGCCCTGACTGTGATGCGAACTTGCTTGTTTGCCAGGGGGCGCAGGTCACCGGTCAAACCAGCCCTACCTTTGATGACCTGGTCCGGTCGGCGGCCAACCTGGTCAACCAACTCGATAACTCGGAACTGGTGGACAACATGGCGAAATTGACCCAGAGTTTGGGGGATTTGAACCAGGACATCCGCCGGTTGACGGTGGAGGCACGCCAGACGTTGCAACAGGTGCAGGCGGCGGCCAAGCAGGTCGAGCAAGCGGGGACGCGAATGGCAACTGCCGCAGATACCACAACCGCCATCTTGCGGGAGAATCGGGCGGCCCTGCGCACGAGCCTGGTGCGGCTGAATCGTACATTGGAGACAGCTCAATCGGCATTTACGGCCTTTCGCAAAGTGGCTACTGACGTGGACCAGATCACCGGCGACCCCCGGATTCGCGAGGACATCAAGAATTTAATCCGGGGCTTAGGCAAGCTGTTGAAGCTTACGGAAGACATGCGCCAGCAACTGCAGGCCTTGGCCCAGGAAAATCCCCAGGGAACCAACCCGTTACAATAGAGACAAAAACCTAGGCGCTGCACGAGACGGGTCATGGTGAAACGGAAGTGGATAAACGTCATTTTGGCGGTAGTTCTGGCGGCCCTTTTGACGGTGGGCTATGTATCGCCAGCCTGGGCGGCCAAAACCGGTGGACGCATTAGCGGTGGTTCGTTTCGGATGCCAACAAGCACCTACCGGCTGCCGAGTCGTTCGGTGAATCCCAGCTATGGTTACAACCGGGGTTATTACGGCGGCGGCATTGGGTTTCCAGTCTTTTCGCCCTTCCCATTCTTTTTTGTGGGCGGCGGTGGGTTGCTCTCAGTGGTGCTGCTGTTGGGGGTGGCCGGTTTGATTGCCCAGACGGTGCAGCGGTTCCAAGAGCAGCGGCAAGAAGAAGCGTTACTGAACCCCACGGTGACGGTGGCCCAGGTGCAGTTGGCCTTGCTAGCGCAAGCCCGTTCGCTCCAGCAGGAGTTGAACCGTTTGGCCCAGACAGCACGTCCCGATACCCCTCAAGGCCGCGTGCAATTGATCCAAGAACTGACGTTGGCCCTGTTACGGCACCCAGAGTACTGGAGCTACGGCTATGCCAGTACGGAAAAGGCGCCTCTGAATCAAGCGGAGTCGGAATTTAACCGGATTGCGTTGCGGGTGCGGGCGCAGGTGCAAAAGGAAACGCTGGTCAACGGCGTTTTCACACCGGTGACGGTCGATGCGGAGCAGCCGGGGGAATATATCCTCGTAACGGTGCTAGTGGCAACCACAAGGCCGGTGAAACTGCCGGTGATTCACACACTGGCGGATGTGAAAAACGCTTTGACCACCTTGGGCAGCATTGGTGCAGATGACCTGCTGGCGCTGGAGATTCTCTGGGCACCCCAGGCGGAAGGGGATACGTTGACCCGTGAAGAGCTGGTTACGGCGAATCCGTTGCTGCGCCCGCTGTAAGCCCGAGTCCCTTGAGCCATTGCCCCAGCTCCTGAGCCAGTCCCACCCAATCCCGCTGGGAGTACCAGGGTTCGGGAAACAGGTCTCGCCCTAACCCAACTGCGATGGCCCCTGCCTCCAGAAACGCCTGCGCATTGGCCCGAGTGACACCGCCGGTGGGAATGAGGGGGATGGGTCCCAAGGGTTGCCGCAGGTGTCGCAGGTAACTGGTGCCCCCGACGCTGGCGATGGGAAACACCTTGACCGCTGGCGCTCCTAGTTGATAGGCGTGCAGGATTTCAGTGGGGGTTAGAGCACCGGGCACTAAGGGAATTCCCACCGTGCGACTCCGTCCCAGCCACTCCCGTTGGGTGTGGGGGGTCAAGATAAAGTCCACTCCTAGGCTCAAGGCGGCCTCTAACTCGGCATCGCGCCGGATGGTGCCAGTTCCCACCCAGCAGTCGGGATAGGCGATTTGCAGACGGGGAATGATTACTTCCACATCTGGACAATCCCAGGTGACCTCGATAAAACGAAAACCCGCCTGGGCCAGCGTTGCTCCCATCTGGTAGGCCAGTTCCGGTTCGCCAGCCCGCACAATCCCGATCAGCCGGTGGCGCTGGAGATTTTTCAGCCAGGCGTCTATCCCGTCCATTGCCACTCCCCATTTTTACTTCTATTCTGAGCAACGTTTGACAAGGCTGGTCCCCTTTGGCATAATTGTTGATTGTTGCGAAAACGCCATTGCATGCCCACAATTCAGCAGCTAGTCCGCTCGGAGCGGCAGAGTGTCAAGCGTAAAACTAAGTCGCCGGCGCTCAAGGGATGTCCTCAACGGCGCGGGGTTTGCACCAGGGTTTACACCACGACCCCTAAAAAACCCAATTCCGCCCTGCGAAAGGTGGCACGGGTACGGTTGACATCGGGCTTTGAGGTGACGGCCTACATTCCGGGCATCGGGCACAACTTGCAGGAGCACTCGGTGGTGCTGATCCGGGGCGGTCGAGTCAAGGATTTGCCGGGCGTGCGCTACCACATCATCCGGGGGACGTTGGATGCCGCTGGCGTGAAACATCCCGGTTCTCTGCCGCCGCGCAACCAAGGACGGTCCAAGTACGGGGTCAAGCGGCCCAAACCCGGTCAACCGGCGGCTCCGGCTGGCAAGAAGAAGTAGTCCCATTCGGAGTTGCACAATGCCGCGTCGTCGTCGTGTTAAACCCCGTGTCATCGAAGCCGACCCCAAGTACAACAGCCGGTTGGTGAACATGTTGGTCAGTCACGTGTTGCGGCGGGGGAAGAAGCATTTAGCCTACCGGCTGGTGTATCAAGCGCTGGATCTGGTGCAGGAACGCACAGGCGGCGACCCCCTGGAAACCCTGGAAAAGGCGGTGCGCAACGTGACGCCTCTAGTGGAGGTCAAAGCCCGGCGGGTTGGCGGGGCCACGTATCAAGTACCGGTGGAAGTGCGACCGGAGCGGGGAACGTCCCTGGCCTTACGCTGGTTGACCACCTATGCGCGGCAACGTAGCGGTAAAACCATGGCCATCAAGCTGGCCAACGAACTCATGGATGCGGCCAATGAAACCGGGGCGTCCATCAAAAAGCGGGAGGAAACCCACCGGATGGCCGAAGCCAACAAGGCCTTTGCCCATTACCGCTACTAGGGCACTGTCACATTTGCCCAAACAACGATAAAATTTGTAACGGACGATTTCCAGGTCATTCAGGAGGAAGCCGTGGCTCGAACGACCCCCATTGAACGTGTGCGGAACATCGGGATTGCTGCCCATATTGACGCCGGTAAGACTACGACGACTGAGCGCATCTTGTTCTATTCCGGTTTGATTCACAAGATGGGGGAAGTGCATGAGGGCACCTCGGTCACCGACTGGATGGCCCAGGAGCGGGAACGGGGGATTACGATTACGGCGGCGGCGATTAGCACCCGCTGGACCAAACGCAACCCGGATGACCCGTCCCAACCCATGCCTGGCGAACCGGACTACGCTATCAACATCATTGACACGCCGGGACACGTGGATTTCACCATCGAAGTGGAGCGCTCGCTGCGGGTGCTCGACGGGGTGATCACGGTGCTGTGTTCGGTGGGGGGCGTGCAACCCCAGACGGAAACGGTGTGGCGCCAGGCGGACCGCTACCGGGTGCCTCGGATTATTTTTGTGAACAAAATGGATCGGTCGGGGGCCAACTTTTACAAGGTCTATGACCAGGTGCGTGACCGGTTGCGGGCCAATGCGGTGCCGATTCAATTGCCTATCGGCGCTGAGGACGGGTTTCGGGGCGTGGTGGACCTGGTGCGGATGTGCGCGTTTGAGTATTTCGATGAGATTGGCAAGGACATTCGCAAGGTCAGCATCCCTGCCGAGTTGATGGAAAAAGCGCAGGAATTTCGGGCCAAATTGGTGGAAGCGGCTGCCGAAACGGATGATATGCTGACAGAAAAATATCTGGAAGGGGAAGAGCTGACCGAGGAGGAAATCCGCACGGCCATCCGCAAGGCGACGATTGCTGGGAAGGTGGTGCCCATGCTGTGCGGGTCGGCGTTCAAGAACAAGGGGGTGCAGTTGCTCCTGGATGCGGTGGTGGACTACCTGCCGTCGCCAGTGGATATCCCGGCGATTAAAGGCCGGTTGCCTAGCGGCGAAGAGGTGGAACGGCACGCCGACGACAACGAACCGATGGCGGCCCTGGCGTTTAAGATCATGGCGGACAAGTTTGGCGATTTGACGTTTGTGCGGGTGTATTCTGGGGTGATGCAGCGGGGCACCTACGCGCTGAACGCCACCAAGAAAAAGAAGGAACGGCTGTCGCGCCTAGTGGTGCTCAAGGCGGATGAGCGGATTGAGGTCGAGGAACTCCGGGCTGGCGATTTGGGGGCGGTGGTCGGGCTGAAGGACACCATCACCGGCGATACCTTGTGCGACGAAAACCATCCAGTGATCCTGGAAACGCTATTTATTCCCGAGCCAGTGATTTCGGTGGCGATTGAACCTAAGACCAAGGCGGACATTGACAAGCTCTCCAAGGCGCTGCAGGCCCTAGCAAAGGAGGACCCCACCTTCCGGGTGGCGGTTGACCCGGAAACCAACCAGACGATTATCTCCGGGATGGGCGAGCTGCACCTAGAAATCCTGGTGGACCGGATGTTGCGGGAATTTGGTGTCGAGGCCAACGTGGGAAATCCCCAGGTGGCCTACCGGGAAACCATCCGCAAAAAGACGGTGCAGGAGGGTAAATACATCCGCCAGACTGGTGGGCGCGGCCAGTACGGTCACGTGATACTCGAAATCGAGCCGGCGGAACCGGGTTCCGGCTTGGAATTTGTCTCCAAGATCGTAGGTGGGGTGGTGCCCAAGGAATACGTGCCGGCGGTAGAGCAGGGGGTGCGGGAGGCCTGTGAAGGTGGCATCCTGGCCGGTTATCCAGTGATTGACCTGCGGGTGACCCTGATTGATGGCTCCTACCATGAAGTGGACTCGTCGGAAATGGCGTTCAAGTTTGCCGCCTCGATTGCCATGAAGGAGGGGGTGATGAAGTGCGCCCCAGTGTTGCTCGAACCGGTGATGAAGGTAGAAGTGGAGGTGCCAGAAAACTTTTTAGGTGATATCATGGGAGATCTGAACTCCCGCCGTGGTCAAATCGAGGGGATGGCCTCGGAAGCCGGGGTAGCGAAGGTAACAGCCAAAGTTCCCCTGGCGGAAATGTTTGGCTACGCGACGGACATCCGCTCCATGACGCAGGGGCGGGGTGTCTTTACAATGGAGTTCAGCCATTACGAAGAAGTGCCGCGTAACGTGGCCGAAACTATTATCAAAGCAAAAGGGAAGGCGTAGTTTTAGAGGGAAGAACATCCATGGCACGCGCGAAATTTGAACGGACGAAACCCCACGTGAACATCGGCACCATTGGCCACGTGGACCACGGCAAGACCACCCTGACAGCCGCCATTACCATGGTTTTGGCAGCGCAGGGCAAGGCCAAAGCTCGTAAGTACGACGAAATTGATGCAGCTCCCGAGGAAAAGGCGCGGGGGATCACCATCAACACGGCGCACGTGGAGTACGAGACGGACAAGCGCCACTACGCCCACGTGGACTGCCCCGGCCATGCGGACTACGTCAAGAACATGATCACGGGGGCGGCCCAGATGGATGGCGCGATCCTGGTGGTGGCGGCGACAGACGGCCCGATGCCCCAGACGCGGGAGCATATCCTGCTGGCAAAGCAGGTGGGGGTCCCCAGCATGGTGGTCTTCCTCAACAAATGCGACATGGCCGACGATGAGGAATTGCTGGAGCTGGTGGAACTGGAGTTGCGGGAACTCCTGAGCAAGTATGATTTTCCGGGGGATGAGATTCCCATCATTCGCGGGTCGGCCTTGAAGGCGCTGGAGCAGATGCAGGCGAAACCGAACACGCAGCGCGGCGAAGACCCCTGGGTGGACAAGATTTACGAATTGATGGATGCGGTGGATGAGTACATCAAGACGCCGGAGCGGGAGATTGACAAGCCCCTGCTGATGGCGGTAGAAGATGTGTTCTCGATTACGGGTCGGGGGACCGTGGCGACTGGGCGGATTGAGCGGGGTCGCGTGAAGGTGGGCGACACCGTGGAAATTGTGGGTCTGCGGGAAACACGCACCACCACGGTCACCGGTCTGGAAATGTTCCAGAAAACCTTAGATGAAGGGATTGCTGGAGACAACGTAGGGATGCTCCTGCGGGGGATGCAAAAGACTGATGTGGAGCGGGGGATGGTGATTGCCAAGCCCGGCACCATCACGCCCCACACGGAGTTCGAGGCGGAGGTGTACGTGCTGACCAAGGAGGAAGGCGGTCGCCACACACCGTTTTTCGCCGGCTATAAGCCCCAGTTCTACGTGCGGACGACGGACGTCACTGGAACGATCAAGGCCTACACCAGTGACGATGGCAAGAACGTGGAAATGGTTATGCCAGGAGACCGCGTGAGAATGACCGTGGAGTTGATCCGCCCCATCGCTATTGAGCAAGGGATGCGGTTTGCTATTCGGGAAGGAGGACGCACGATTGGTGCTGGCGTCGTGACCAAGATCATTAAATAGTCGGTCATTTCCAATTCATTCGTTGCGAGAGGGGGGAGCCGGGGGGTTCCCTCCTGTTTTGGGAGGAAAAACAATGGCCCCATTGACCAAGCAAAAAATTCGCATCCGCCTGCAGGCCTACGACCACCGTCTGCTGGATGCGTCCTGCGAAAAGATCATGGACACGGTAAACCGAACGCAGGCCCATGCGGTAGGGCCGATTCCCTTGCCCACTAAGCGGCGCATTTACTGCGTGTTGCGTTCGCCCCACATTGATAAGGACTCGCGGGAGCATTTTGAAATCCGCACCCATCGCCGGATCATTGACATCTACCAGCCCCAGGCCAAGACGATTGACGCGCTGATGAAGCTGGACTTACCGGCAGGGGTGGATATCGAAGTGAAATTGCCCAGCTAATCATGGCAATTGTCTCCTCCCAGAGCGAGGGGGGACGTCATCCGCTCCTGAAACCTCAAGCCACCGCTCAGGAAAGCCAGGGGCTGCCAGAGGATTCTCTGCGGCCTGCTTCACTAGCGGAATATCTAGGGCAGACGGAACTGAAACAGGTACTTAGCATTGCGGTAGCGGCAGCACAGGCGCGCGGGGAACCGCTGGACCATCTGCTGCTGTACGGACCGCCGGGGTTGGGTAAAACGACGCTGGCGCTGTTGCTGGCTCGGGAGATGGGTAGACGCTGTCACCTCACAAGCGGCCCGGCGCTGGAACGGCCCCGCGACATCGTCGGCTTGCTGGTGAATCTGGAACCCGGCGACATTTTGTTTATAGACGAAATCCATCGCTTGCCCCGGATCACCGAGGAAACCCTCTACACCGCCATGGAGGACTTCCGGGTGGATGTGACGGTGGGGAAGGGGGCCGGCGCCCGCACGCGCTCGCTCAAGTTGCCGAAATTTACCCTGGTGGGAGCGACCACCCGAGTGGCAGCGCTCAGTGCACCCCTGCGGGACCGGTTCGGGCTGGTACAACGGTTGCGGTATTACACCGTCCCAGAATTGGCCCAGATTCTCACCCGCACAGCCCAGTTACTCAACGTGGCCATTACTCCTGAGGGCGCCGAAACCATTGCCCAGCGTGCCCGAGGCACTCCCCGGATTGCCAATCGCCTGCTCAAACGGGTGCGGGATTACGCGCAGGTGCAACAGGCTTCAGTGATTACCCCGGAGGTCGCCGCCCAGGCCTTGGACCAGTTAGGGGTGAATCCTCAAGGTCTAGACAGCGTTGATCGGGCGTTACTGACGGTGATCATTGAGCAATTTCAAGGCGGGCCAGTGGGGTTGGAGACCCTAGCGGCGATGACCGGCGAAGACCCCCAGACCATCGAGGACGTGTACGAGCCGTACCTGATGCAGATCGGGTATCTCCAGCGCACCCCGCGCGGGCGCGTTGCTTTAGCACCAGCTTGGCTGCATTTGGGCCGGACGCCGCCCGAACAGCAATTGCCCTTACTCTAGGCCCCCAACTCCTGAGCTGAGCGGTGAATCCGGTCTTTGATTTGGGCAAGAAGCTGGGCAAACTTGGGGTCGCTGTCGCGTTTCTGGGCAATTTTTTCGCAGGCATAGAGAACGGTGGTGTGGTCTTTGCCCCCGAACAGTTGGCCGATCTGGGGCAGGCTTAAATTGGTGTACTGGCGCACTAAGTACATCGCCACCTGGCGGGGAAAACTCACCTGCCGTCGCCGCGTGTTGCACATGAGTTCCTGCACCGGCACCTCAAACGTGGCCGCCACTATATCCACCACTAGCTCTGGTGTGGTCTTGGTCATCTGCACGGGGGAGTTGAGCAACTCGGCGACATTTTCGACGGTGATCGCCGCCCCGGAAATCGCCGTGTAGGCCAGGGTGCGAATCAAGGCCCCCTCCAGTTCCCGGATGTTGGAGGTGTAGCGGGTAGCAATGTAGGTAATCACTTCCACCGGCAGATAGACGTTCTCCTGCTCGGCTTTTTTCTGCAGGATGGCCATGCGGGTTTCCAGGTCGGGGGGCTGAATATCGGCAATCAACCCCATGGAAAACCGGGAACACAGGCGCTCCTGCAGGCGGGGGATGCACGTGGGCGGGCGGTCGGAGGCAATTACCACCTGTTTTCCCGCTTCATGCAGGGCGTTGAACGTGTGGAAAAATTCTTCTTGGGTGTATTCCTTGCCCTCGATGAACTGGATGTCATCCACCAGCAGCAAATCCGCCGCTCGGTATTTCTCCCGGAATTGCTGCATATTGTCCCGGCGAATGGCCTCAATCAGGTCGTTGGTGAACTGCTCGGTGGAGACGTAAAACACCCGTGCATCTCGGTCAATTTCTAGGCGGTAATGGCCGATGGCTTGCATCAGATGGGTTTTCCCTAGTCCCACCCCGCCGCATAGAAACAAGGGGTTAAATTCCCGGCCTGGGGATTCCGCCACCGCCAAGGCCGCTGCATGAGCCATGCGGTTGTTGGCTCCCACCACAAACCGACTGAAGGTGTACTTGGCGTTTAAGTTGCTGGAGAGCACCGGTTCTGGGTCGGGAGTGGTCACCCGGGGGGGCGGTGGGGCCGCTGGGGCCGCCGGGACTATGTCGCTTTCTAGGCTGTCGATTTCCACCTCCAGGGGTTCGCCCCAGACTTCGGCCACCACAGCGCTGATGGTTTTCAAGTAGGACTTGACCAGCCAGTTGCGGGCAAACAGGTTGGGGGCTAACAGACGCAGGCGGTTCCCCGTCAGGGCGTCCGGGCGAATGGTTTTGATCCAGGTCTCAAACGTAGGGCGGCTCAGGCGCAGTTGAAGCTGCTCCAATACCTGATGCCACCGTGCTTCCAGCGACTCGGCCACGGCAGCGAACAGTCATTGCAGTGAGGTTGATAGGGAACAGGCTACCCCATTTTTTCGTTCGTGCCTAGTCCCCTTAACCATTGATTCATGAAAGTTTTTGTGATACTCTACAAAATTTTGTGAACTAGCTTCACGGGAGGCGGTATGACCAAGCGCACGTTGGAGGGCACTTGTCGCAAACGCATCCGGCGGTCGGGGTTTCGGGCGCGCATGGCGACTCCGGGCGGACGACGAGTGATCAAAGCGCGACGGGCCAAAGGACGCAAACGGCTCGCTCCCGTGTAGGGTGGGATTACCCCGGATTCATCGGCTGCGGGGATATCGAACGTTTGAGGCGCTCTACGCCGATAGCCAACAACTGCGGGGGGAACGGTTCCGGTTGCGCTACCGGCGGGTGGATGAACAGACACCGGCCCAATTCGCCGTGGTGGTCAGCAACAAGCTGGTAAAAAAAGCAGTCCGACGCAACCGGCTCAAGCGACAGATACGAGCGGCCCTGCGACAGTTATTGCCCCGCTGTACGCGAGGCTGGCAAGTGATTGTGTCGGCCCAACCTGCAGCCCTAACCGGACAATACGCCGATTTTTTGCGAGAATTAGAACAGCTTTTGCAACAGGCGGGTGTTTTATATGGGGATTCGGGAGGACGTGTTCTTTGAGGGAGGGCCGCACCGGGGCGATTTGGTCATGAATCTGCTCCTGGGCGTGACGATTGTGTGGCTGCCGTTGACGATTGGGGCGATTACGCGGGCGCTCTGGGTGCGCTATCGGATTACCAACCGGCGGGTGACGGTGATTGGGGGTTGGCTGGGCCGGAATCGGTCGGACATTATCTACAGCGAAATTGCCCGGGTGGTGACGGTGCCGCGCGGCTTTGGACTCTGGGGCGATATGGTGATCACGCTCAAGGACGGCAACCGGCTGGAACTGCGCTGTTTACCCCGCTTCCGGGAACTGGCGGCCTATGTTATCGAGCGCATCAGCCCTGAAGCCCGGCGCGTGAGCGGTCCGATTGGTCAAGCGATGCAACAGGCGACGTAGATGACGGCATCCCGTTATCAACCGGCGGACATTGAACCCCGCTGGCAACGGACCTGGCTGGAACAGGGACTGTATCGCACGGACACCGACCCCAGCCGTCCCAAGTACTATGCCCTGTCCATGTTTCCCTATCCGTCGGGGAATTTGCACATGGGGCACGTGCGCAATTACACCATTACGGATGTGATTGCCCGGGTGCGGCGGATGCAGGGCTACCGGGTGCTCCATCCCATGGGTTGGGACGCCTTTGGGCTGCCGGCGGAAAATGCGGCGATTGACCGGGGGGTGCATCCGGCGGACTGGACGGAGCGTAACATCGCTAATATGCGCCGGCAACTGCAAGCCCTGGGGTTGAGCTACGACTGGGAGCGAGAACTGGCGACGTGCGACCCCCGCTATTACCGCTGGACCCAGTGGCTGTTTTTGCAGATGTGGCACCTGGGCCTGGCCTACCAGAAAGAGGCGCTGGTGAACTGGGACCCGGTGGACCAGACGGTGCTGGCCAATGAGCAGGTGGACAGTGAGGGGCGTTCCTGGCGGTCGGGAGCCAAGGTGGAGCAGCGTTACCTGAAGCAGTGGTTTTTGCGCATCACCCATTACGCGGAGGAATTGCTCCAGGATTTGGACCAACTGCCGGGCTGGCCGGAGCGGGTGAAAACCATGCAGGCGAACTGGATCGGGCGGTCGGTGGGGGCGTACCTGGAATTTCCGGTGGTGGGTCGCCCGGCGAAAATCGGGGTGTTTACCACGCGCCCGGATACAGTGTGTGGGGTGTCCTACGTGGTGCTGGCGCCGGAACATCCCCTGGTGGCGGAACTCACCACGCCGGAACAGCGCCCCAGGGTGGAGCAGTTTCTCCAGGAACTCCAGCAACTCTCGCCTGCGGAACGCACCGCCGAGGACCGGCCGAAACGGGGAGTGCCGATTGGCGCCATGGCATTGAACCCCTTCAACCAGCAGCAGGTGCCGGTGTGGATTGCCGATTACGTGCTGTACGAGTACGGGACAGGGGCGGTGATGGGCGTGCCGGCCCACGATGAGCGGGATTTTGCCTTTGCCCAGCAGTATGGGCTGCCGATTACCCAGGTGATCCTGCCGCCGGGGGTGGACCAGCCCATGCCCCTGGAGAACGCCTACACCGGGCCGGGAACGCTGGTGAATTCCGGGGAGTTTGACGGTCTGGACAACGAGACGGCCAAGGAAACAATCACCCAGAAGGCCCAGGCGCAGGGGTGGGGCGAAGCGCGGGTGCAGTACCGGTTGCGGGACTGGCTTATCTCGCGCCAGCGGTACTGGGGGGTGCCGATTCCGGTGATTCACTGCCAGCACTGCGGGGTGGTGCCCGTGCCCGAACCGGACTTGCCCGTACTGTTGCCGAGGGATGTGCAGATTACCGGACGGGGATTATCACCGTTGGCGCAGCTAGAGGCATGGGTGAATGTCCCCTGTCCCACCTGCGGGCGACCGGCGCGACGGGAGACGGACACGATGGACACGTTTATTGACTCGTCCTGGTATTTCTTCCGGTTTGCCGACCCCCACAACGACCAGGCCATCTTTGACCCCCAGGTGATTCAGAACTGGTTGCCGGTGGACCAGTACGTGGGGGGCATTGAACACGCCATCTTGCACTTGCTCTACTCCCGGTTTGTGACCAAAGTGTTGCGGGACCGGGGATTGATTGCCTTTGACGAGCCGTTTACCCGCCTGCTGACCCAGGGGATGGTGCAGGGCTTGACTTACAAGCATGTGCAGACCGGGCGGTATCTGCCCCCTGACCAGGTGATTCAGGAAAACGGCGAGTACCGGGACAAGGAAACGGGAGCGCCCGTGGCGGTGGTTTATGAAAAGATGTCCAAGTCTAAATACAACGGGGTGGACCCGGAGCAGGTGCTCGCTCGCTACGGCGCGGATACGGCCCGGATGTTCATTTTGTTCAAAGCGCCGCCGGAAAAAGACCTAGAGTGGGACGAAGCCGACGTCGAAGGGCAGTTTCGCTTCTTGCAACGGGTCTGGCGCTTGGTGCAGCAGTATCGGGAACAGCCCCCCGCTCCGGCGACCGACACCACACCGGCGGAACGGGAATTGCGGCGCACGATTCACCAGACGATCCAGCAGGTGACAGCGGACACCACGGGCGAGTACCAGTTCAACACGGCGATTGCGGCGCTGATGAAGCTCACCAATGCCCTAACGGATTACCAGGGCACCAATTCTGGCGTTTTTGACGAGGGGATTCGCACGCTGTTGCTGCTCCTGGCGCCGTTTGCTCCCCATATCACGGAGGAACTCTGGCACCAGTTAGGTCATCAGGATTCCATCCACCGGCAACCGTGGCCGCAGGTGGACCCCAGCGCGCTGGTGGTGGACGAAATTCCCCTGGTGATTCAGGTGATGGGGAAAACGCGGGGAACTATTCCAGCGCCAGCACAGGCGGACCAAGCGACCTTGGAACAATTGGCCCTGACGTCGGAGATTGGCCAGCGCTATCTCCAGGGCAAAACCATCAAAAAGGTGATTTATGTGCCGGGGAAACTGTTGAATTTCGTGATAGAGGGATGACAACTACCCAGAAGAAACTCACCGTTGCCGAGTTTTTGGCTTTGCCGGAGGGGGACATCACCTACGAACTGGTGGAGGGCCAAGCAGTTCCCAAGGATAAACCCATGTCACCCAAACGTTTTCACGCCCGTGTGCAGCCGGTGCTGTGGCGAATCATTGAGGACTGGTGTACGGCTCCGAATTGCCCCAAACCGGGTTCAGCCTACACGGAGTGGGCGGTCGTTTTGCAACACCAGGGGGAGACCTGGATTCCCGTTCCTGACATCATCTACATTTCTGAGCAGCGATTGCCCCTGGCTGACATGACCGATGAACCCTGTCTAGTGATTCCCGAACTCGTCGTCGAGGTGCTTTCCCCTAGCCAGACCTTTGGCGACATGGCCCAGAAGGCGGTGGATTATTTAGAAGCCGGCGTCAATCGCGTGTGGATTGTGGACCCCGCCGCCAAGACCATCACCGTCTTTTATCCCGACCGGCCCCCGCGTACGTTCCGCGACACGCAATCGCTGTCAGATGAGTTGCTCCCTGGCCTGACCGTGATTCCCCAGGAGGTCTTTGCCCAGGCGCGGATTCCCTAGCGCATCCGTTTTAGGTACTTGTCGTATTCCACCTGACCGTAATTGAGCTTAATCAAGCGGTCAGCGGTGTGGAAGTAATGGTCATCGTGACTAATCACAAACGCCGTTTTACCTTCAGCGCGCAACTGGGGCAAAAACTCCCGGTAGAAAAAGTCTTTGAAATGGGGGTCTTGGTCAGCGGCCCATTCGTCAAATACATAAATGGGGCGGTTTTCCAGGTAGGCCACCAGCAGAGCCAGGCGCTTGCGTTGTCCTTGGGACAGGGCTAGGGTGGAAAAGCGACCATTTTCGATACGTACCTTATGGTCCAATTGCAATTTTTTGAGGAGTTGCTGTGCTAGTTCCAGGTCATCACTAACCCCCAGCAAGCTATCGAACAAATAAAAGTCCGAAAAAACAACTGCAAAATGCTGCCGGTACCAGTAGCGATTACTGGCGTCAATGGGTGTTTCATCCAAAATAATCTGGCCAGATTGGGGTGGGTATAGACCCGTAATGAGTTTTGCCAAAGTGGATTTACCGCTGCCGTTACCCCCAATAATCATCACAATTTCGCCAGGAAAAAAAGTCAAATTCACTGGCCCTACTTGAAACGCTCTGTCATCGGCTTGGCTGTGATATTGATGGACAACGTTTTGCAAAACGAGCTGTTGCCAATGGGTGTGCAAAGGCTGGTCCAAGGTTTGCGGCTCGCCGGCGTCACGCAAGGATAGACCCAGCGCCGTAATCTTATCCAGTGCGACACCTGCCCGGCTGAAGGTGGGAAGATTGCTAATCAGATGCTCCATCGGCAACATTAAGTAGGTGAAAACTAACACATAACCCGAAAGGGTCTGGGGATTGAGGGTGAGCAATTTGGGCAAGCTAAACAACACAAACCCAATGGCAAAAAAGAAAATAAATTTTCCCAGGCTGGAGGTATTGGCAAAGTAGGTCAGCCCAATGGTGGTGTAACGGCGAAACGCCTGGGCATGGTCCATGAGATAGTGCTGGAAAAAGAACTGCTGTTTGCGGTGGTTGAGTTTCAGTTCTTTGATGCCAGCCGTCAAACCTTGGAAATCTTGAAATAAATCGTCCTGTTTTTCGCGAGCTTTGGCGAGATATTGGCTACCAAGATGGGTCAAAAATTGGCAACTGGCAATCGCAATCGTGGTTAATACAAACACGAGCAAAAATACTCGCCAGGATAGCCAGGTGATATAGACCAAACTACCCAGGACAATGGCCGCGTCAATGCAGAGAAACGGAATGGCAAAAACTGCCTGGGCAACGGCTTGCACGTCTTCGGTCAAGGTGGCTAGCAGGCGGGGCGTCCCTAGTTGCTCTAAGTGACCCAGTTCTGCCCGCAAAATCTGTCGACTCAAATGCAAACGCAAATCCAATACTGCCTGTTGCGACAACCGGATGAGCATGACTTGGGACACGACACTGGTGCCCAGGGCAACCATCGCCAGGCCAATAAACGTGAGAATGACCATGGGTGTCACCCCTTCCACGAGGGCGCGGCTAATGAGAGCGAGCAATCCAGCGCTGGCGCCGCCGCTGAGAAAACCCATACTGACGGCCAGTAGCACCAGCCACCAGGAACCCTGCAGCAAGAACAGAAAAAGTTTCACCCGCCCCCCAGCAACCTGTGTAACCTACCTTAACAAAACCTTTAACCTAGGTAATAGCCCATCCCCTGCATTTTCCCATGAAGGACTCCCTGGTCTATCGCGTCATCCGCCTGTTGCGCTGGGACAAACCGACAGGACGTTTGATTCTGATGGTGCCGGCGCTATGGTCGCTGGTGTTGGCTGCCGATGGTCATCCCCCCTGGGACTTACTGCTGGTGGTGGTCTTGGGGGCGGTGGCGACGAGTGCGGCGGGTTGTGTAGTGAATGACCTATGGGACCGGCGCTTGGATGCCCAGGTGCAACGGACTCGCCAGCGGCCTTTGGCGTCAGGGCAACTGTCGGTGGGTCTAGCAATGGTCATTGCAGCAATATGTTTGTTGTGCGCCTACCTGCTGGCCCGTTACTTGAACCCCCTGGCGTTTGGATTGGCGGTGCTGGCGGTGCCGGTGATGCTGCTCTATCCATCGGCCAAACGCTGGTGCCCCATACCCCAAGTGATCCTGGCGACGGCGTGGGGATTTGCGGTGTTGATTCCCTGGGCGGCGGTCACGGGCACCCTAACGGCGGCGACGTGGTGGTTGTGGGGCGCGGTGTGGTGCTGGACGCTGGCGTTTGACACGATTTACGCGCTGATGGACCGGGAGGACGACGCCCGGGTGGGAATTCACTCCAGCGCACGGTTTTTTGGTCGCTATACCCCTTGGGCCGTGGGTGTGCTCTTGGGTTTGACGCTGGCGTTGCTGGCGCAGGTGGGGCGAGTGCTGCACCGGCAATGGCCCTACTACCTGGCTATGATGTTGACGGCTGTGGTGTGGGCCACCCAAGTGTACCGTTTGCGCCGTTCTCAACCCTTGCCGGTGTATAGTCGGATGTTTCAAGAGCAGGTGGCAACCGGTTTTTTACTTTTGCTAGGGATGGTGGCGTCCTAGACCCGATAATCAGGAGTTGTGACCCATGAGGTGGGCATGGAGGCGGGGATTCTAGGGCCACTGATGTTTGTAGGGGCATTGGTTTTTTTAGCGACAGGGTATCCAGTGGCCTTTGCCCTAGGGGGTGTCGCCATAGCCTTTGCCTTGCTAGGCGTTGCCCTGGGTGTGTTTGATCCGGTCTTTCTCACCGCCCTGCCCTACCGGATTTTTGGGATGATGGCGAACTACACGTTGCTGGCGATTCCCTACTTTATCCTGCTGGGGTCGCTGTTGGAGCAATCGGGTATCGCGGAGCGCCTGTTGACTACGGTGGGGAGTTGGTTTGGTCGGCTGCGGGGGGGATTGGGCGTGGCGGTGGTCGTCGTCGGCGCGCTCCTGGCGGCAACCACGGGCGTCGTCGCTGCAACGGTGGTGGCCATGGGTCTTATTTCGTTGCCAGTGATGCTGCGGCATGGCTACCGACCGGAACTGGCAACGGGGGTGATTGCGGCGTCAGGAACGCTGGGGCAAATCATCCCGCCGAGTGTGGTGCTGGTGGTGCTAGGGGACCAGTTGGGGGTATCGGTTGGGGACTTGTTTGTGGGGTCGTTTGCGCCAGGTCTAGTGCTGACGGGGATGTACGCGCTGTATGTCCTAGCGGTGGCCTATGTCCGTCCCCAGTGGGCGCCGGCGTTGACGGATGTACCCCCTGCATCTTTACAGAGCGTGTTGCGGGCTGTGTTGCCGCCGCTGGCGCTGGTGCTAGTGGTGCTGGGGAGTATTTTCTGGGGCATTGCCACGCCGACAGAGGCTGGTGCGGTGGGGTGTATTGGAGCGGCGGTTTTGGCCTGGGCGGAAGGAAAACTCTCCTGGGCGGCTGTGTGGCGGGCCTGCGAGTCCACGGTGCGCACGACCAGTTTGGTGATGATGATTTTGATTGGGTCCACCGCCTTTAGCCTGGTGTTTCGGGGGCTGGAGGGGGACCAGTGGGTGTCGAATCTCCTGCTGAATTTGCCGGGGGGACGGGCCGGTTTCTTGCTGGTGAGTATGGCGGTGGTGTTTATCCTGGGCTTTTTCATTGACTTTTTTGAAATTGCCTTTATCGTTGTGCCGTTGCTCATTCCGGCGGCGCAGCAACTGGGTACGGATTTGGTCTGGTTTGGGGTGTTATTGGGAGCGAATTTACAAACGTCCTTTTTAACACCGCCGTTTGGGTTTGCCCTGTTTTATCTCAAGAGTGTGGCCCCGCCAGAGGTGACCACCGGCCACATTTATCGGGGGGTGATTCCCTTTATCGGGATGCAATTGCTGCTGGTGGTTTTACTTATCCTATTTCCCCAATTGGTGACGCTGGCCCTGAGCTAGAGCGACAAATACTTCATCACCGTTTGCACATCCTTGTCCCCGCGTCCCGAACAATTAACCACGATGCGCGTCCCCGGCGGGCATTGGGGGGCTAATTCGTCCAAATAGGCCAGGGCGTGGGCGGTCTCTAGCGCTGGGATAATGCCTTCCAGTTGACTCAACCGTTGAAAAGCCGCCAGCGCCTGCGCGTCCGTCACACTCACGTAGGTGGCGCGGCCCGTGTCTTTGAGATAACTGTGCTCAGGACCCACTCCTGGGTAGTCCAACCCGGCGCTGATGGAATGGGCTTCCACTACCTGGCCGTTGTCGTCTTGGAGCAGATAACTCATTGCCCCGTGCAGGACGCCCACCCGTCCTTGGGTCAAAGTAGCAGCGTGCCTGCCCGTGTGAATCCCTTCCCCGGCGGCTTCCACCCCAATCAACTGCACCGTCGGTTCGTGGACAAACTCGTAGAACAAGCCCATGGCATTAGAGCCACCCCCTACGCAGGCCAGCAGGATGTCCGGCAAGCCCCCCCAGCATTCCTGGCACTGCGCTCGCGTCTCTTTGCCAATCACACTCTGAAAATCCCGCACGATCATGGGGTAAGGATGCGGCCCGGCCACCGACCCCAGGATGTAGTGGGTGGTTTCCACATTGGTTACCCAGTCGCGAATCGCTTCCGAGGTGGCATCTTTGAGCGTCCCCGTGCCGCTTTCCACCGGTTGTACCTGCGCTCCCAGCAACCGCATCCGAAAGACATTGAGCGCTTGGCGTTCCATGTCCTGCACGCCCATGTAAATCACACACTCCAGCCCAAAGCGCGCGCAGACCGTCGCCGTCGCCACACCGTGTTGTCCAGCCCCCGTTTCAGCAATAATCCGCCGTTTCCCCATGCGCCGGGCGAGTAACACCTGCCCCAGAGCGTTATTAATCTTATGCGCCCCGGTGTGGTTCAGGTCTTCCCGCTTGAGATAGATCAAGGGATACGACCCATCGTCCCGCTGATAGGAACGGCTTAACCGTTCGGCAAAATACAGCGGCGTCGGCCTTCCCACATACGTCTTGTATAGAAACTGTAATTCTTGTTGAAAATCAGGGTCATCCTTGCATTGAATATAGACCTGTTCCAATTCCGCAAGCGCCGGCATCAACGTCTCCGGGACGTATTTCCCCCCAAACCGGCCAAATCGCCCCAATGCATCCGGTACCTGTGTGACCGTCACCGTCTCCGACCCCATCGCATCTCTTCAAGGATTATACCTTTTGTGTGAGGCCGGTCGAGATTTCCTACTTCTAAAAAGTTGCAAAATAACGTCGCCATTTTGGTTTTACCCAACCTACAAATAGGTGAGTGATATTTTTGCGCTCCCATTTGTCATACAAATCTCCGTCTAATATAGAAGTTGTTTTTCGGGAATAAT
>JANXAM010000025.1 GCA_025062155.1 Gloeomargarita sp. SKYB120
GCCTCCAGCAGAAGCTGCCAAGTTAGTGGTTAGGGCGATATGACCAATCGCTGCGGGATCAGCAGCCATCGTGGAACCGGGATTAAACCCGAACCAGCCTAACCAGAGAATCAAACACCCCAGCGTGGCAAAGCCCAAATTGTGCCCTGGAATCGCGTTAATCCCCGATTCACTGTACTTGCCAATCCGTGGTCCAAGTAACGCCGCTCCCATCAAGGCTGCCCAGCCGCCCACCGAATGCACCACCGTGGAGCCAGCAAAGTCCCAGAAGCCCAGGTCAGCCAGGAACCCACCACCCCAGACCCAGTGACCGCCAATCGAGTAGATAAAGCCCACCAGAATGAAACTGAAAAACAGGAAGTCAATGAACTTAATCCGCTCGGCGACCGCCCCGGAAACAATCGTAGCCGCTGTCCCCGCAAACGCCACTTGGAATAGGAACTTCGCAGCTAGAGGCACGCCTGTCCAGTTGAGGGAACTAAAGACACCCTTGTAGTCATCTCCCGTTGCCGGACTGTTGTCGGGACCGGCCAGGAAAAAGCCGTTCAAGCCCAAGAACTCATTGCCGTCGCCGAACATGAAAGCAAACCCAAAAATCCAAAACGCCAGGGTGCTAATTGCAAACACAATCAGGTTTTTTGCCAGGATATTCACCGCATTTTTCTGGCGGCAGAATCCCGATTCCACCATCGCGAACCCGGCGTTCATAAAAATGACCAAAAAGGCGCACAGCAGTACCCAAACGGTATCTACCGCCACCTTGACATTACTGGCTTGTTCTGTCACCTCCTTCAGATTTTTCTCAAGGCCACTGAGGTCAACCGCCGGCGGGGCTGGGGTTTGTGCGGCCACCATTGTGCCCCAGGCGACGACCCCCAGGATCAACAGGGGTAAATACAGATAACCTAGCAGGGTCAACCAACCCCGGGGAATGGAAAACTGCGTAAACCGTAACTTACGCGGACTGAGACGAAAGCGACGAGGCTTCCAACGAACAACTGGCATGGGTCAAACTCCTAATGAAAAACTACATCCGGTCCTAGCCATCAGACCCCAACCTCCAGGCACCGGAACCAGTGATCCCCGCGCCTGGTCTCCTCTGACTGCGGAACACCGGTTTGCGTCGTCACGTCTTCCCTTTATTAGGGAACAGATGGTGACTCAGCATTTGTATCGTAGATAACAGTTTTCCGGAGCCTTAATCGCGTTGCTTGAGGGCGCGTTCAATTTCCCGCTTCTGCTCTCGCTCTTTGAGTGCCTGGCGCTTGTCGTGGAGTTTTCGCCCGCGGGCCAGACCTAGCAAAACTTTGGCCCAGTCGCCCTTGAAGTACATCTTCAGCGGCACTAGGGTCAACCCTTTTTGTTCCACTTTGCCCAGGAGCTTTCGCAGTTCCGCCCGGTGCAGGAGCAACTTGCGGGTGCGGCGGGGGTCGTGGTTGAAGTAGGTGCTAGCGGTTTCGTAGGGCGAAATGTGCACGTTCATCAAGTACAACTCCCCGTCTTTGAAGCGGGCAAAGCCATCGCGCAAATTCACTTTCCCAGCCCGCACCGATTTCACTTCTGTGCCTTTGAGTTCGATGCCACACTCGTAGGTTTCCAGAATGTCGTACAAATGACGGGCTTCCCGGTTTTCACTGACCACTTTCACGGTCGTCATCGGCTGAGTGCGGAATCCTTACTATAGCACGTCTATGGCTGAGCTTCCTTGTTTTCAGGGAGATGGCAGGAAAACCAAAGATAGGGCTGCGCCCTGCGGCCCCAAGGCATGACAGAAATTCAATTACCAGCCCAGGATAGTGGGTAGAGCCGTGGCTGAACGTGCTGCAGGCGTCCATCCCACCCGCGTTTCCACGGCAAACGTGGCCATGGTCGTCCCGCCAAAGCCGTATCCTAAGGTACTCGCGCGCAGGCGGATATGTTCTCCTTCAAACCAGAGCCGTTCCTGGGAGCGGAGCGTGGCGTATTCGGTGGTCAAGGTCATGGCGCCGGTTTCATCCATCTGGTACAGGCCGGCTACTGGACTTTTCTCGGCATAGCCAACTTCCCGCAACAGGCGCCCGGAGCGCTCATCCGCAGGAATCAATACCATCACGGTGCTGCCGTTTTGCTGCTCGCCTTCCCGGTCCCAGCCCATGACACCTTGCCACTCGACACGGGAGGCGCCGCTGGCTTGGGTAGGGGAACACTGGTGCTGGGCGCAGACGGCTTGGACCGCCGGGTCATCCAAGGGGAGGGTAGTAACCCAAATGCGCGATTGACCTAGCTCCGTTTGCCGGAACGCCAGGTGGTGCGTGACCCGCTGGGAGTGCCATACACCGTCGCTGCGGGCAAAAAAGTCCCGTGCGTTCATCCCTACCCCGTATCGCTGCTAGGCTACGTGATGTCGTCTTTTTCAATGTACACAAACAGAAAGGCCATCGCGACGGCGGGCAAGATGATCCCGACAAGGGGCACCAGAATCGGCGGTAAAAACGAAGCTGCCATATTCACTCCACAACGCAGACACTTGCCACTGTAGGGCATCTCTTCCGCCCAGGCGACCGCTGTGTAATGTTTTGTGATGTTTGGGAATTAACGCAACCTTTACCCGCAGCGCCTACGCTAGAAGAATGACCCGCTCACAGGAGAAGGGGCCTATGACCAGCGGGCCGTCCTCGCCGGAGCATCTCCCGTTTCGTCGGCAGGTGCGCCATCTCGAGCAGAACGTTCTGCGCATGGGGGCGTTGGTGGAGCATTCGTTTCGGTTGTGTCACCAGGCGTTGATGGGTCGGAATCTCGCTGCGGCGGAGGAAATTCCCCTGCTGGACCAGCAAATTGACCGGTTTTATCGCCAGATTGAAGTGGACTGCTTGCGGATGATGGCGACAGCTCCCCCCCTAGCCCAGGATATGCGGATGCTGGGGGCGTTTATGCAGTTGGTGCGGGACTTAGAACGGATTGGCGACTACGCCGAGGACTTGGGCGAGATTGCCATCCGGCTGTTTCCCTACCCGGTGCATGGGTGTATGGCGGACATTCAACAGATGTCGCACCAGGCGCAACGGATGCTGGCGACCAGTCTGGTGGCGCTGGCGGACTTGGATGCCACCGTAGGCCAACAGGTGAAGGAAATGGACGAAGTCGTGGACCAGCTCTACACCAAGGTGTACCAGCAACTCGCGGAAACGTCCCTCGCGGAATTGGCCAATCAGTCCCCGCCCCCGGCGCGTCTGGAACCCTACCTGCTCCTAGCGCTGGTGATTCGTCACCTGGAACGGATGGCGGACCACGCCACCAATATCGGTCAACGGGTGGCCTTCATCATCACAGGGCAACGTTAAAACACAGCCAGCGCTCATTCCGGAAAGCTGGGAGCGCTAGGGTCGTTCACAGCGACCGTTGCTGCAGCGTTGCCCAATCAGGGTGTCTAGGTCTGGTCGGCCAGTCAGGGCCAGGCGGTGTTTAGCCCACCAGGCATAAAGCCGGTCCACCAGCGGTTTGACTAGGGGCCAGCCTGTCCAGCGATAGACCCACCCCAGCCCCAGCACTTCGTAAACCTGGCGAAATACCGCCATATCCCGCAGCACCGTACCATCAGGCAAAATGGCATGAATCCGGCTCATCGCCGTGGCAAAGTCAATACCACCGTGGGCTTGGGGGTCGTAATCAGGGGCGGCAATGTCCACAAACGCGACCAGCCCCCGGCCTCTATCTCGGCGTCGTAAAAACTCCACTTCCCGCAAACACAGGGGACAGTCGCCGTCGTAAAGCAACTTGATTTTCCAAGGGGGCGCCATACCTGCGTCAGCGTAACACCACTGTGATCCTAGCGTTTCATCAGAGACTACCGCTGGTTTATGGTAGATAGATATATATGACTGATATATGGGGCTGTGGGTGACTCATTGGCAGGCGGTAGTGGCAATTGGGTTAGGCGCGGTAATGGGAGCTTTGAGTCGTTGCGGGGTGGACTGGCTAGCGGACCAGTTGGGGTGGAGTCTGGCGGTCGGGACGTTTCTGGTGAATGGGACGGGTTGCGGGGCAATGGGTTGGGCGGCAAAACTGTGCGAACAACCCCACTGGGCGGTGTATCCCGAACGGCGACTGTTGCTGATAACGGGCTTTCTCGGGTCTTACACAACGTTTGCCAGCTATGAACTAGACAGCGCCCGGTTGTGGGCCGCTCACCGCTGGGGAGCTGACTTTTTCTACTGGGCCGGTAGTAGCCTGCTCGGTTGGGCGTTTTTGGAACTGGGACTATGGCTGGGCACCCGTTTCACCCGTTAACCAGTCCGGTGTGGCTGCCCCTGTGGATTGCGCTCGGTGCCATCCCTGGCGCCCTCAGTTGCCACTACCTGCTGACCTGGTGCAGCCGACGCTGGGGGGACACGTTTCCCTGGGGAACAGTCGTTGTCAATCTGTCTGGTTCGGTGTTGCTGGGCTCCTGCGCTGCCGCCTTGAGGTCGGAGCCGCCCTGGGTCGCCGCGTTAGTGGCAATGGGGTTTATTTCGTCCTACACCACGTTCTCCACCTATGTGCTGGAGATGTCCCTGCTTTATCGCAGGAAGCACTACGGTCGCCTGCTGGTCTATGGGCTGGGCAGTTCTCTCGCAGGCTTTTTAGGGGTGGAACTGGGGCTGGCCTTGAGCGGCGGTTTCTCCCACCGCTAGGCAGACTGGCAGCGTGACCCTTTCCACATCGGGGATGGTTCCTAACCAGCGCTGGGCTAAGTGCTGAAAATGAACGGGATCGCCGCTGACGCCAAAGCGCACGCCACCGGTTGGCCCGTGATGCCGCAGCCCCAAAGCGTCCAATTCCCGAGCTGCGGCCCGCACCAGGGCAACTGCCGGGTCAATGCGCTGCACGTGCGGCGGGAGTAGTTCGGCCATCAGGTCGTCGAGCAGGGGGTAGTGGGTGCAGCCATAGACCACCGTATCCACTTGCACGCTCAACAAGGGGGCTAGGTATCGCTGGAGCACCTGGCGCATCTCTGGCGTATGACTGTAGCCCTGCTCAATCAAGGGCACTAGCGCTGGACAAGGCACTTGCCACACGCCCGCCTGGGGACAGGCTTCCCGAATCGCTCGTGGGTAGGCGCCGCTGGCTACCGTTGCTGGCGTTGCCAATACCCCAATCCGCCGTCCCCTGGCTACTGCCGCCCGCGCCCCCGGTAGGATCAAACCCAAAATCGGCCAGGGAAACTCCCGCTGCAATTGCTCCAGCACCAAGGCAGAACTGGTATTGCAAGCCACCAGCACCATCTTCACCCCCTGCCGCCCCAGCCAAGTGAGAATCTCTCGGCCAAAAGTGAGCAATTCCGCCGCTGAACGGGTGCCGTAGGGCACCCGCGCCGTATCCCCGAAATACACTACCGGCTCCTGGGGTAACTGCTGTTGCAATGCGCGCAGGACGGTCAACCCCCCCAGCCCACTGTCGTAGATGCCGATGGCGGTCATCGCAGCACCCGCAGGTAGCGCAGGAGACCTTGGGCGATGCCCTGGGCCATGGCCCGCCGTCCCTCGGGTGAGGCCAAAAATCGCGCATCAACCGCACCGGTGACAAACCCCACCTCCAGCAGCACCGAGGGCATGGTCGGGGGCGTGTTGCGAATCACATAAAACCGCGCCTGGCGTACACCTCGGTCAGCCAATCCGCTGGCCTGGAGCATCGCGCGATGCAGCTCCACCGCCAGGGCATAACTAGCCGGATGAAAGTAGTAGGTTTCAATGCCGTTCACATCAGGACGACTCAGGCTGATGGCGTTGGCATGAATACTGACAAAGAGGGTGGCATTCACCTGGCGCGCCAAAGCTACCCGCGGCTCTAACCCCAAATCCACGTCTGCTGTCCGGGTCATCACCACTTGGACGCCCTGCCGCTCCAACAGCCTGGCCACCTGCTGAGAGATATCCAAGACCAAGTCTTTTTCCCGCAAGCCGCCAATGCCAATCGCTCCTGGATCAGGCCCGCCATGACCAGGGTCGAGTACCACCACCGGTCGCCCAGAGGTGGGACGGGGCACAGCAATCCGAGGAGGAGTCGGTCGAGGCATAGCAGGTGTTGCCCGCCGACTCAACCAGCGGGCTAATGCCGACATGGGTGGTGTGTTGGCTTCCCCAGGTAGGAGTTGCACCGCCAGCACCTGGGGCGCCAGTTCCTGAATCCCAATCAACCGCATCTGCTGGGAAGGCCGCCAAATCAAGGTCACCTGGTGGCCCGGTCCAGTTTCGATGACCACCTCCAGACCGGGGATACTGCTTAAGGCTTGTTCCGCGCGGGGGGATAACCGTACCGACTCTAGGACCATCCGCAGCGAAGCATAGTTCAGCCCCGGCTCCCGCTCCCACCGTTGGCTGTAGCGAAAGGGTCGGTTGGCCCGCAGTAATACCTGGTTATTTGTCCGGTCCCACTCCACGCTGTCTATTACGGGCATCAAGGAGGGAAGCACCGGACGCAGGCGCTGCACCGAAGAAATCGTCACCGCTTCCGGGCCATAGCGGGGTTTCTGGGGCACCAACACCAGCCCCTGGCCCCGAGGCATGACCAGCCAATCGGCGCTGTGTTCATCTACCTGGAGCGTTAGGCGGGTCAAGGGCGGCTGGCTTTGCACCTGCTGGGCCTGGAACCGCAGAACACCAAGAGCGGCCAAGTTCAAGGTCTCGGTGGACAACTGGGGCGCCAAGGCAGCGCCAATATCCACCCAGATTTCTCGCCGGTCGGGGGAGCGCTGGACGCGCGTAGTAGGCGTTGGGCCTTGCAGCCGTAGGGTCAACCCGCCGTCAGTCACCTGGACACCCTCCAGCACCGTCGTGAGCGCCTCGTCGCTCGCAGGACGGGCAACCAGACGCGATAAGCTCACCACCCAGCGGTTGCGACCCACCGCCTGCACCTGCACCGCGTCAGCCGTCAGGGCGTACTCGGGGTAGAATTCCAGGACTAATCGCGCCGTCTGGGGGTCCAACTGGCCGAGGCGCACTTGACGCACAGGAGATTCCCGGCCCGCCAGCGGCACAATGTCACGACGCTCAGGCGGACGCCCCAACACCGTTCCCGGCAAATCCACCACAAGACGGGGTGGTTCCGCTAAAACCTGCACCTGGGGTTGCGTGGGTTGGGCCGTGCTGAATTCCAAACGCTGCGCGACCTGGTCATAGCGCCAGTTCATCAAGGTATTGGCCTGGGCGGGCGCCGCTACCACACAGCAGCCAATTGCTCCTGCTAGCCACGCTGCTTGCCCTCGAATCATCCTCACACCCCCAGGTCGCTTGCCTCAGATTTTAACCAAAGACCGGCGCTTTGCCGCTGACTGAACTGGAGCGCCAACGGGAAAGGAGCTGTTGCCAGAGAGGGTCTAGGTCTATCGCTTGCCCCACCCGTGTCCGCAAAGACTGCCACAGCCCTGGGGTGAGTTCCCGCGCTGGTGTTTGCAGGGCCTCCACAAAGGTTTCCCCGGCGACCTGGGTGATGTAGGCGGCGCTGAGGGCCTGCACGGCGCTCCCGAACCCGTAGGTCACCACCTGGGATTTCAACCAGGCGCCAACGGCTTGGGTGACCCACTCAACCAGTCCCATTTGGACGAGCACCGTTCCCAGAGCAAGAACCAGGTCTTTGGCCTGGGCGAAGGTCAAGGGCCGGCGGTACACCTGGGCCAAATCCACCAGCATCTGGGCGTTGAGGGCCCCAGTCCCCCAAAGGTCCAACAGGGGCAAGGGACTCACCCCCGCTGTCAGGGCGGCCCACAGCCGGTATCGCTGGATGATCTGGCGCGCCCGCTGCGCCCGGTGGGCTTGTCGTCGCTGGGCCACTTGCGCCTGCAACGCCTGGCCCCGCCGGAGCACCGCCCGGTATTGCCAGTGGGGTTCTTGCCGTCGCTGGTCTACCCACCGCACCAATTCCTCTAGAACCGGTGATGGGATTTCCCAGGACTCCTCCCATGTGCCGTCGGGGTGTAACCGCCGCACGAGCACCACTGCCGGTTGGAGGGTGATGGTCAGCAGCGGAGCGGTGTACCCGATTTGCCGGAGTTGAGCTTCCACCTGGTGGCGCAGGCTGGGCGGTTGCCAGGGAGCGTTCAACCAGACGACCTGCACCGGTTGGTCCTGTTGCTGGTAGCGGGTCAAGGCGTCAAGCTGGCTGGCTGATAGCTGGTCTTGCACTCCATAAAGCACCCAGGCCGGATGCGGGTCGGTCACGGGAATGGCCGTGTCTATGGGGGGAGGTGCTGTCAACGCTCCAGCCCAGGCTACCGACAAGGGGACCTCTAAAGCCTGGCGCAACCCTTGCCAAGCCTGCTGTAAATCCAGTTGCGCCGTCCCCACTTCCTGCTCTAGGTCGGCAAGTTCCTGCTGGAGTTGGGCAAGATAGCTTTCGACATCGGCACGGCTCGGTCGGGAGGTCGCTGGCGGCGTGGGTATTACCCTAGGGATTGGCCGCTGTCGGAGCCAGAGCCAGAGCAGACCGCCGACGCCCACCACCAGTCCCGCCTCCAGGCTGTGCCCCAGGGTCCAGCAACCGGCGCCGGCGATGCCGAAAATCAGTAAGGGATAACGCCGTAAAAGTCCCCACCACCAGGACATTGGGATTGCGCAGGCTTGTTTTCCCTTTACTGTACCAGGTTTGTCTTAGTTTAAGGAATCTAGGTAGGCTCGCATCCGGTTGCGCCGCTTGGGTTGCCGCAGCTTTTGCATGGCCTTGGACTCGATCTGTCGCACCCGCTCGCGGGAGAGATTCAACGCGCGGCCAATTTCCGCCAGGGAGTACACGTGCCCGTCTTGCAACCCGTAACGCATCCGGATCACATCCCGTTCCCGCAGGGTCAAGTCGCTCAAGAGTTCCTGCAAGTCCTGATGCAGGGCTTCGCCAATGAGTTGTTCTTCCGGCGACGGGGTCTCGGCCTCCAGGAGTTCCCCTAGTTCCGTATCCTGGTCGCGCCCGACGCGGGTTTCCAGTGAGACTGCCCGCGGGATGCAGGCCAGCAATTCCCGCACCTGTTCGGGGGTCATGGCCATGGCCTGGGCCAGGTCCTTCAGGCTAGGGGTATGGCCCTGGGCTTGCGCTACCTGGCGTTGCACTTTTTTCAGCTTGTTCAATTTCTCAATCACATGCACTGGCAGGCGAATCGTGCGGGATTGGGTGGCAATGGCGCGGGTGATGCCCTGGCGAATCCACCAGTAGGCGTAGGTGCTGAAGCGATAGCCCTTGGCGGGGTCAAACTTGTCCACAGCGCGCTCCAGCCCCAGCGTGCCCTCCTGCACCAAATCCAGCAATTCCAGTCCCCGGTTCTGGTACTTTTTGGCCACCGAGACCACCAGGCGCAGGTTGGCCTCAATCATGTGGCGCTTGGCGCGCAGGCCCTCCTGCTCGATGCGGGTTAGGGTTTCCACCGACAGGCCCGCCAGTTCCGCCCACACCGCGCGGGCTTGGCTGAGCCGTTGCTTGAGGGTGGTCGCCGGTAAACCCGCCGCTTGCGCCCACTGCTGGGGTGTTGGCCGGTGACCGCACTGGGCCGTCAATTGGTCCCGCAGTTGCACCAAGTCCAAGTACTGGCGTAAAAGCGCCTGTTGTTCCGCTGAAGCCGGCATTTTTCCTTGGGCGACCGCTCGGGCCAACGCCAGCAAGCGCATGTAGCGTTGCACCCGCTGGGCTTCGGCCACCTCCTCATCGCGTCCCAGCAGTTCCACCCGCCCAATTTCCTGGAGATACAGGCGCACTAAATCCTGGTGGTCACGGGTGTCCACCGCGTCTGGCCCTTCCCACTGTTCCCGGCTCATAAGTGCGTCCTCGCTCCGAGATTCAGGCTACCCCGTTTGTAGCAAAATTCTGGTGTCGCAGGTAACTCAAAAACGGGATTTTCGGGGCCAGCGGCCATTTTTAATAAAATCCTCAGACTTGCTCCCCATTCAGTAAGATGGGAATCGAACCATCACCTCACGTTAACCATGACTAATGTGATTGCCTACTTTGTCCTGCTGGCCGGACTCGTGGCCCTAGCAGTGGGCGGCAAAGCGCTGCTAAAGCGGGTGAAATTGCTGTAAGGCTCCTGGGGAAGGGTGCGGTTTGGATAAAAAAAAATTCACACAAGCTGGAGACCGCGCTTGGGCCTGCTACGCTCAGGGAAAAGTCCCTGCTGTGGCGATGGATCGTTTTAAGGAACTGCAAACCTACCTGCGGCGGCATTGGCAAGCGTTGGATGCAGCGGCCAATATCTTGGTGGTGCCCTCCTTGAGCCTAGACCAGCAGGAAATGCGCAAGATTCCCGGCAGCCACCACTATGAGGAACGTCTCCTGTTTTCCCTGATCCGCCTGCGCAATCCCCGCGCCCGCATGGTCTATGTCACGTCGCAGCCGCTGCACCCGAGCATTATTGATTACTACTTGGAACTGTTGCCTGGGATGCCTGCGTCCCACGCCCGCGAGCGCTTGCTGTTGCTTTCGACCTACGACGCTTCCAACCGTCCTCTGACCGAAAAAATCCTGGAGCGCCCGCGTCTAATCGACCGGTTGCGGCAAGCGCTTCCCCCCGGTCGCTCGTTCATGGTGTGTTTCAATTCCACGCCCCGCGAGCGAGAGCTGTCCATTGCACTGGACATTCCCCTGTGGGGTCTTGACCCGGACTTGCTCTATTGGGGGACCAAGGCGGGGAGTCGGGAAATTTTTGCCGAAAGCGGGGTGCCCCACCCGGACGGCACCAAGCTAGTATTTCGCCCGGAGGACCTGGCGGAACAGGCAGCCGCCTTATGGGCGCGTCAACCTCAGGCCCGGCGCCTGGTGGTCAAGCTCAACGAGGGCTTTTCTGGTGAGGGCAATGCGCTGCTGACCCTGCCGCAACCGCTCGGTGAAACCCACGCGCAACGGGTCCGCCAAATCCAGGAGGCTTTGCCCCGGATGCGCTTCCAGTGCGAGACGGAAACCTGGGAAAACTATGCCCAGCGGATTACCGAGCTGGGGGCCATCGCCGAAGTCTTCATCGAGGGGGAAAACAAACGCTCCCCCAGCGTCCAAGGACAAATCACCCCGGCGGGTACCGTAGAAATCCTTTCCACCCATGACCAGATCCTGGGCGGTCCCGACGGCCAAATTTATTTAGGATGCCGGTTTCCCGCCGACCCCGCCTACCAGGCCCAACTGCAAACCTGGGGGCTAAAAATTGGGCAAGCCCTAGCGGCCAAGGGCGCCCTTGAACGCTACGGGGTGGATTTTGTAGCCTGCAAGCGACCCGACGGCACCTGGGATTTACAAGCCATCGAGATCAACCTGCGCAAGGGCGGCACCACGCACCCATTTATGACCTTGAAATTTCTCACCAACGGCACATTCGACCCCGCCAGCGGCCTGTTTCTCACACCACGCCAGCAACCCAAGTACTACATCGCCACCGACAACCTGCAACGTCCCCACTACCGGGGGTTACTCCCCAGCGACCTAATGGACATCATCGTCCACAACAGTCTGCACTTCGATTCCACCACCGAAACCGGCGTGGTGTTTCACCTGATGGGCTGCCTGTCCGAGTTTGGCAAGCTGGGGTTGACCTGCATTGGCGATTCCCCCGCTGCCGCTCAGCACCTGTTCGACCAGGTGGTGCAAATCCTGGACGAGGAGACTACCGCCACCCCAGCGTCAGACTGTCATGGGCCAAGAAGTGGTCGAGATGCGCCGCCCGTTCTTCTGTCTTGAGCAGGATTTGTTCGTAGAGATAGCGGGTCGCTCGGTCTCCCAGACTTTCCGCCTGGGCCGCCTGTTGCCGCAGTAGCGTCGCAATCGCCTGCTCCGCCTGCAGGTCGTGGGTAATCATTTGCCGGCAGGTGAACATCCCATCCGGTTCCGGCGTAAACACGCACAACTCCGCCAAGCGGCTGAAACTGGCAACTGGGATACCCCCGAGATTGTTCAACCGCTCGCCCAAGGCGTGGGTATGCTCCGCCACTTCCTCGTAGCTGTTTTGGAAGTACTGGTGGAGCATATAGAACTCAGAACCTTCCACCACGAAATGATGCTTTTGATACTGCAAATACAACGCTTGGAAACTGGCCAGCAGCCGGTTCATCCCTTCGCAGATGGGCGTCGTCACCTGCACATCTAACCCAATTGCGTTCGGCCCAATCTCCCCAAACGTCCGCACTAGTGTCGCCGTCATGGCTAAACCTCCTTCAGCTTTGGTTATTAAAGAAACAAATTTGTTGCCTTATTTCAGGGTAACAAATGCCATGGTGATTGTCAACAAATTTCTCTAGATGAGAGTGGGCGTGTACCCAGGAAAAATTGGTTCTAAATGAACATAAAGTGCAACTGCTTGCGAAGAAGACGGGGATTTACGGGGAGAAGGAGAGCAGACTTGACGAGACATTTTATGAATGAATAGCGATAGGGGTGACGCAGAAGGTTATCAATTGCAATTAATTGGCGATAAATGGCGCCTTGTTAGTGGATGGGGGACGGGTTACCGAGCGGAAATCTATCTTGAATGCAGCCCCATAGTTGCGTTGCTTTAGTTTGTCAGGGGAAGAACAGGACAACTAAAGGCGGAGCTGCACCCTGCAACCCCGAGACAGGACAAGCAGAGATGGCTTAGCTAGAGAAGTTTCCCTATGCCCCCTGATTCATGATGTCCAGGTAGGCGGCCATCGTAGCGAAGATGGTGAGAGGAAACGTCAGCAGGAGTCCAAGGCCACAGAAGAGGAAGCCCACCATGTTGATCAGACCTAGTGACAGCAAAAAACCCAGCAGTGGTCAGAAGTTTCTATTAACTAAGCGCCAGCTGTTCGTAATTGCAGACCAGAAATCTAAGTCTTGGTCAATGATGAGCGGAAAGATGAACATAAAGCAGGTTGACAAATAGATTGCTACAGCCAAAGCCGGTACCAAACCTAAACCCAACAGAATTACTGCTGTCGCTGGTATATCGGGTATACCTTTCTCCAACTGACCGGCAGACCTAATGATTGTTGGCAGCAATGCGATGATTCCAGGAAGTAGGAAAATAAGCGCTCCAAAATTGGTAACTAAGCTAGAAACAAATTGAGCTAGAACAAAAGAAATAAATTTTTTAAACCCCTTGAAAAAGTCAGTAAACTCAACAGTTTCGCCCCGCAAACGCTTGTAGGCAACAATATGAGCACCGGCAGTCAGGGGTGGAAAGACAAGTACTGCAAGCAGAAAATCGAGCGGAAATGGTAGTAGCAGCCAGATTAGAGAAGTAGCCGTATAGACAACCGAGTAGCCAATAGATATATCCAAAATAGACTGTTCAATATTCCATCCTGACGCCAGGTAATCTTCAACGCGAACCCGATAGCCGTAGGTCAGCAGCCGTGACATATCCCTTGGTGCGCCGCCATAGGTCATGATTAATCATCCCCCCCCCTGCCACCACACCCTTTACTTCCCACATTTCCCGACCTTTGTCAAGGACACTGGTTGGGTTACACTGAACCTAGCCGCAGTGGGATTGAGTTAGCCAATGGTTCTCCGTTCCCCTGGCCCGAATCTCTGGGAATTTGGCCCGTTTGCCATTCGCTGGTATGGAGCGCTGATTGCAGTTGCCGTTTTGCTGGGGCTGAATCTCTCCCAGTTCCTGGCGAAACGTCGCGGACTCAACCCTGAATGGATTAGCGATTTAGCTTTGACACTGGTGATAGGTTCTCTGCTAGGCGCGCGGTTGTACTACGTTATCTTTCAGTGGTCCTATTATGCCCAAAATCCCTGGGAAATCCTGGCAATTTGGCATGGAGGACTGGCGATTCACGGAGCGATTTTAGCTGGTTTGTTGATCACGTATATCTACGCGCGGCGACAAAAGATTTCTCTGTGGCAGTTAACCGATGTATTAGTGCCATCGCTGGCGCTGGGGCAAATGCTTGGGCGCTGGGGTAATTTCTTCAATTCCGAAGCGTTTGGGAGTCCCACCGATTTGCCCTGGAAACTGTATATTCCTTATGAGAAACGCCCGCCGGAATTGCGCCAGTTTGAGTACTTTCATCCCACGTTTCTCTACGAATCGCTCTGGAATCTGCTGGTAGGAAGTCTGCTGCTCTATTTGTTTTTCCGGTATCCCCGCCTGCGTCCGGGCACGTTGACGTTGGTGTACATGGCGGGTTATAGCTTCGGGCGTTTGTTCATCGAAGGGTTGCGCACAGACAGCCTGATGCTGGGACCATGGCGGGTGGCCCAACTTGTGAGCGTGGTGGGGATAGGAGTGGGACTGGCAGGTTTACTGTGGTTGTACGTGGGGCGGCGGGCTTTACCCGATGTCGTTCCCTCCCCATCCCAGTACAATAGGGGTTAAACATTGGGACGTTGACCGATGCCGCACGCGCTGAATGTATTGGGGAAGCCGCTAGAAGTTTGCTGTCGCTCGCCCCTGACAGGCTTCTATCGCACGGGTTACTGTGAAACGGGGCCAGATGATCTAGGTGTGCATACGGTTTGTGCTCAAGTCACCCAGGCGTTTTTGGAATTTACGCTCAAGCAGGGCAACGACTTGATAACTCCGAACCCCCTGTACAACTTTCCTGGCCTGAAACCGGGTGACCGCTGGTGCCTGTGCGCCAGTCGCTGGGAAGAAGCCCGTCGCGCGGGTGTGGCTCCCCCGATTATCCTGGCGGCGACCCATCAAAAAACCCTGGAGATCATCCCGCTGGAAATCCTGCAGGAGTACAGCCTTAGCTCGCCTCTGTCCGGGTGATTTGCCACAGGGGCCACAGGCTGGTCAACAAGGCCCCAAAGTGTGCGGCAATTGTATTGAGCAACCCCTGCACCACCAAAATATCCATCGCATCCACCGGTTGAGTCGCCAGGGCAATGGTTCCCTGGGGGACGAGCAATGCCTTAGCAAACAAACTCCCCACCACGACAAACGTGCCTAGCAGCGTTGCCAGCATTCCCATTAGGGAGATGCCCATTTCCATACACAGCCGGTTGAAAACCTCGTTCTTGCGGGGGCGTTCTTCCCACTCTGCATCGGCCAAGCGACGCGCCATCTGTACACTCTGGTACTTTGACCAAGTGCCCAACGCTAGGGTTGCAATCCCCAGCAATCCCAAAAACAGTCCCAGTCCACTCTGCAACCTGACCCGCCGCTGCAGCAGGGCAAACAGCAGAATCAGCAGTGCCACGACCCCCAGCACCACCTGCACCCAAAACCCGACCCAACTGGCCCGTTTCAGGGTGTAGGCCGCCTGCAACCGCTTAGAACCCGACGACACCGCTGGCTACCACAGAACTCAAGGCAACCACAATCACTTGCAGCACTAAAAAAGCCAGAATCGGCGAAAAATCAATTCCCCCCAAAGGCGGCAGAATAGCGCGAAAGATATTCAGATAGGGGTCGGTCAACTGGCTGAGCGTCATCCAGGGCTGGTTGTACCAATTGATGGTGGGAAACCAACTCAGCAACACCCGCAAAATCAACAACACAAAGTAGATATTGATAAAACTAATCACGCCTTGCACCAGCAAAACCAGCGTGCTGGACATGACTGAACCCCTGAAACTCACTCGCTCTTATCATACTCCCACAACCAGCGCCCCGGATTGAGCCGATGGTCAGGGTCGAGTGCCTGCTTTACCCGTCGCATCAGGGTCAAACTCTCTGGCCGTACATCCCAGCGCTCTGGCACCGGCGGTCCAGCCAGCACACTGACATAGCCATAAGGACGCACAAACGCCCGCAGCTTATCGACCAACTCGGGCACATTCGCTGGCGCTGGCGTACACACCACCCGGCCAAGGCCCACCCCGCTATGGATTTGCACCCAGGCCTGGGGAAGCAACTGCTGGATATATTCCGCCAGGGCAACCGTTTGTGTGGGTAGCACCCCGACTTTGAGCAACAGGTGCGATGAACTCGCTGGCAGGCTCAGCAGGCGGCTGATGTGCATCCCTGTTTCCGGGTCCATTTCCGTTGCTGTGGCATCCCCCCACACCGCTTGCAAGCGGGCGATTTGTTCCGCCACTGCGGTTGTTGTTCCCCGCACCTCAACCCACAAACTCAACCGCGCCGGATAGCCCAACTGTTCCACCAGCGCTGCTGACAAAACATCCACCGCCGTTGGTTGGACAGGGGCATCCAGGATGCGCTGGCGTAACGCCGCTACTGCTTCTCCCTGCACTAGAAAACAGCGCGTCTCCGGCGGCAATGGGTACAACCGTAAGCTGGCTTGGGTAATGATCCCCAACGTCCCCCAGGAACCCGTCAGCAATTTCATCAGGTCGTAGCCCGCCACGTTTTTCACCACCTGGCCGCCCGCTTTGACCAACACCCCATCAGGCCGCACCCATTGCACTCCCAGGAGTAAATCCCGCACACCCCCATAGCGCTGGCGTCCTGGTCCCGCATCCGCCGTAGCAATGATGCCCCCCACCGTGGCTTGGTCGGGATACAGGGGCTGCACCGGCCACCACTGGTTTTGCTCAACCAGCAGCGCCTGCAAATCGGCCCATTTCATCCCCGCTTCGACCGTTGCCACCAAATCCGCCACTGCATAGTTGACCACCCGATTTAAGGCGGCTGTACAAACGACCAATCCCTGTCCTGCTCCACCCCAATGGGCCTTGCTGTTTTGTCCCTGGATTTGCAACGGTTGCGTTCCGGTCTGCCGCACAAATGCCGCTAATTCTGCCGCTGTCGCCGGTTGCATCGTTCCCCAAATTGTGATGATTCTTCACATTCTGACCAAGTTATCCCCAGCTTCGGGCGAGTTATCCCCAACTTATCCACAGGTTGCCCCTACTTATCCACAGCCCCCCACGTCATTATCCCCCTTTTCGCCCCCGCTTGTGGATAACTTTGACTGTAAAGGAATGTAACAAAAATCGGCCTGAAACCCCGTGTTTTCGTTGGACGTAAAGAAATGTTGCGAAACAGGCGAGATGGACGAATTTGACAGCTTGACCGGATTTCGGCTGAAATAAGCACAGAGCGGTGGGGAGTGCTTGCAAATTTTCTTAACGCAAAAGGGTATGGTGGTGATGGGTAGTCGGGTGGTGGTCCAGGCAGAGATTCCGGTGGAGTTGCACGAGAGTTTGCAGGGGTATTTAGCGACGCATCCTGACTGGGATATTCATCGCGTCTGCAGCGCGGCATTGTCTTTGTTTTTGTTGCAGAATGCGGACACGGACCGGCGGGTGGCGCGGGTGTATCTGGATGCGCTATTTCGTGTGCCGCGCTAGGCGGGGTATAACTGGAGTAAAAGCACCAAAGTGGAGAGCAGATGTTGCGATTTCTGGTCCTGTCGCCAGGTGATGCTACCGAGCAGTTGTGGTTATTCCCGACGTATCGCAGCCTAAGTCAGGCCCCGGCCCAGGTGGATGTCGTGGTCGCACCAACGGTGGTTCCCCTGTACGAGCTTTGCCCTTGGGTGACGCGGGTGCATACCTACGACTACGGCGCTCGCAACAGTTTGACAGAATGGGTGAACTTGCTGGGGACGGTGCGGGACGGTTATTACGATGCGGCGATTTTGACCCGGCCCAGCGGCAGCTTGAGCTTCCTGCTGTGGTTGAGCGGGGTGCGCGAGCGGGTGGGATTTGCCGGTCCTGGCCAACGCTGGCTGACCCAAGTGATTCCCCCCAAACCGGAGCAATACCCACCAGAGTACTACCACGACTTGGTCAGGGGGGTGGGGTTGCAAATGCCCTGTGAACCCCTGGCGGTGCAAATCCCAGCAGCAGCTGTGACCTGGGCGGAAACCCAACAACAGCAGTTGGGCTTGCAGGGGGGCTATGTGTTGCTGGTTCCCGATGACGCCTATCCCCATTGGGAACCAATCGCTGCTCAACTCCAGCAACAACAGCCCGATTTACCGGTAGCGGCACTAGGGCGGGGACTTGCGGATATCCTGACGCTGACGCCGAGTAACTGGGCGCAAGAAGCAGCTTTGTTAGCCAGTGCAACGCTGGTCGTAGTCAGCGAAGCCCAGATGCTACGCATGCAATTGACGGTGGCGGTGCAAACTCCCCTAGTGGCCTTGCTGTCGCAGCCAACGCGCCGGCGCTTTCTCCCGACATCCGAACTCTGTATTCCCTTGCAGGCGGCGCAACTGGCAGACATCACACCGACGCAAGTGCTCCAAGCCCTAGGGAGTTAAACCTCGTAGCGGGCGACGCGGAGCACATACCAGGCGTGACTGAGCAATCCCAGTCCCCATAGTCCTGTCACCCAAGGCAAGCGCGGCCAAGCGCCTGTCAGTTCATGGACAAACCACAGTCCAGAATTGACAGCGGCAAACAGGGCAACGTGCACTGCGAGATTCATCCGGTCGGCTAAACGGCGATAGGCGGGATCTTTCGGGTCAGGACGGCGCGGCCAGCGAGGGGGCATCAGGATGCAGCTCGCGAAACGGTTTGCAGCGGGGGAAACTTGGGCAGGTCAATGCTGGGAGCGGGTTCTCGTCTAACCGCCCCTTGCATCAAGGCACCATAACGCTGGAGTTCGCTTTGCAGTCGCCGGTTTTCCTCCTGCAGGCGACTGAGCTGTTCTTTGACCGGAGCTAGACGCGCGTTGAACCGCCGCCGGTAGAGTTCGGGCAAATCCCGCAGGATGGTTTCCAAGTTTTGATTGCGTTCCCGCAGGGCCTGGAGCGACTCGTGCATCTCCACAAGCTCTTGCTCCCGCTGCTGCAGGTACTGCTGGCACTGGTGTAACTCGGCCTGCAAGGTTTGGACCTGGGCTTGCAACGCAATGACGGTCGCCGCGTCCACTTGCCGCTCCTGCTTCAGGCGTTGAAACAACTCCCCCGACAGTTGCCGAATCAAATACTCATACTGGCGGACTTGGGCCTTGAGACGTTGCAATTCCTTCGCTTGGGCTACCAGCGTCTGCTCTAGCGCCTGTTGCTTATCTCGCTCCGGCACTAACCGTTGGAACAACTCCTGGGACAGTTGGTGAATTAACCGATGGCATTGCTCCAGCCGTTGTCGCAAGAGCGCAACTTCTTCCTCCAGCACCTGACCGGATACCGCCATGGTCGCCTCACCCAAGCCGCACAACCTGGCCTTAGTCTAGCACCAGGGGAAGAGCTTTGTCATGCCAATTGGGGTCACTCAGCTGTTGCCGCAGTTGCGGCTTCCTTCTTCTGAGGCGGCCGTTGCGCGATGGTGAGAAACCGGATGACATCCTCACTCAGGCGCATCGCCCGTTCAAAGGCCGCTACTGTATCGTTGCGACCGTAGTAGTTCACCTGCACGTAAATGCCGTCGGAAAACTTGCGAATCGGGTAAGCCAACCGCCGCCGCCCCCGGTTGAGAATTTGAATCTCTTCGCCGCCCAGTTCGCTCAGGATATTTTTGTACTTCTCAATCGCCTGCTGCGTCTGTTCATCCCCCAAATCTGGGCGCAGGATGTACATCGTCTCGTAGTAGGGTTTACGGCTGACCGGCATAGCCACGCGAAGGACTCCCGATAAATAGGACAATATACAATCATAACGAAATTCATTCAGGAGTCATCTATGCTGGGATGGGTGCGGGTGCAGGTGGGTGAGCGGGTAGTCTATGGTCAGCGGGATGACCAGGGCTATGTGCAGGTGTGGCGGGGTGCGCCGTGGCATCAGGGTCAAGCGACGGACGAATGGTTGAGTCCCGACACTTACCGGCTATTGGCACCAACAGTGCCCAGCAAGGTCATTGCGGTTGGTCGGAATTACCGAGACCACGCTGCGGAGATGCAGGCTCCCGTACCGCAGGAACCCGTGATTTTCCTTAAACCGCCCACTGCTGTTATAGGGCCAGAGGACGACATCTGCTACCCCCCCATGAGCCAGCGGGTGGATTACGAAGGGGAACTGGCTTTGGTGATCGGGCAACGGGCCCGTGGTTTAACCCTAGAGCAAGCAGAGAGCGCCATTTGGGGATACACCATTGCCAATGACGTAACGGCGCGGGATTTGCAGAAACAGGACGGGCAATGGACGCGCAGTAAAGGCTTTGATACGTTTTGTCCGCTTGGCCCCCAGATTGTGCAGGAATTGCCAGACGGGGCTTGGTTAGAAACCCGTCTCAACGGGGAAAAACGCCAAGCTGCTTCGCTGCAGGATATGGTGTTCAAACCGGCATTTTTGGTGAGTTTTATTAGTCACGTTATGACGCTTCTACCCGGCGATGTGATTTTAACCGGTACACCGGCGGGAATTGGGCCGATGCAACCCGGTGATGAAGTGAGTATTACAATTACAGGAATCGGGACATTGACGAATCGGGTGGTACTCGCATCGGGGTAGTCCTTTTCTTGTAATGGTTAGCATAGGGGTAGTTGGATTTGGATGGAGCCATAAGTACAATTACTTGCCCCCGTTACCAGTTTCAAAATATTGTGAAGTACGGTTGTATCCATAATGGAAAACAGCCATCGGCAATTTACGCCTGAAGCTAAGAAAAAAATACATTTCTGAAGCGCAAAGGCAACTTGTTAGAGCAACTTTCAATCACCACCATCTCGCGGGTGACTGGAATTTCACAATCTTGGCTGTATAAACATGTAAAGCAAAAGGCAATTTATACGTCAGAAATGATGAATATTCAGCTCCGCAACGATGAAGAGATACGGCTAAGCCGCTTCAGTTTGTCAGAGAGATGAGAGCAAAACCAAGGGCGGGGTTGCGCCCTGCGACTCCAAGACATGAAAAGCACAGATAGCTCAGCTATAGAACTAGAATGTGATGAGATGCAGTCATTTTGCGGCTCAAAAAGCATCTCCAATGACTCTGGCTAGCTCTAGAGAGAAAGACTCATATGATTGTAGCGGCCTGTGTAGGAGACAGAAGCATAGAGACAGCAGAAAAGTAATAACAGAGAGTGCCGATTATTTGGCGAAAACAAGCAAAATTTTATACTGGTTTTTAGTCAGTTTATCAGAAGGAGATTCCGAACTCTGAACACGAAGCCAGTGCCAAAGGGAGTGGTAGGACGTCCTTGATTGAGCGCTTCAACAACACTCTTAGACAGCGAGTTAGTCGCTTGGCTAGGGGAACTCTGTCCTTTTACATTGGCGTTACATCCACTATAATGCATCATTACTTACATAGCACTACCGCGATATTCTACCGTTTCTCACAGCGTGTCACTCCCGCTACTTTAGCTCATCGCCCAAATCTAACGACAGTTGCTGCACACCAGCGGCCTGTTCATAGTACTTTTTCCAGCGCCGGTGATAGCGTTTGATAGCCTCTTGAGTCCACTGCGCCCGTTGTAACTCTAGGCCACCTTCGGAGTGAAGTCGCTGACGGATGCGCTCACGGATTTGTTGAATAATCAGCCCATTTTGTTGTCGAGTTTCAGACCAATCCAACATGGGCGGGGGGTAGTTAGCAACCGTCACCTTGCCCCAATCTTCTGGTCGAATGGCACGTAACTCCGGCACCCAGTAGTGAATAAATTGCCAGTTTTCATCCCGTTCACGGGCATTGCGCTCAGGGTTATAGATGCGAAAACTGGGCGATAGAGGATTGGTAATTCCTGCTTGACTTTGCCATTGCCAGTGGTCAATCGCCAAGTCCCCATCAATCAAAAACTGCATATAGTGCCGCGCTCCATGGTGCCAAGAAATTCCACAATTGATGGTTAGAAATGTGGCACACATGGCTCGCATTCGGAAATTCATCCACCCCATGTGCCGCAACTGCCGCATACTGGCATCTACCAAAGGGAAGCCGGTCAACCCCTGTTGCCAGCGCCAGAATAATTCCCGCTTTTCCGGCGGTAGGGGTTCGTCAGTGTAGTAATCATCAAATTCAGGGTAGAGATTTTGATGCACCAAGTGGGGATTATCGTATAAACGTTGACTTGCTGAATCGCGCCAGCGTAATCGGTCCCGAAACGCTCTCAGAGATAAAACCGCTCGGTGATGATCTGGATAGGCACAACGTTTTTGCTGCACTGCTTGATAGACTTGTCGGCTACTAATGGTGCCAAAGGTTAGATGGGGCGAGAGATGAGATGTACTCCCCTGCTGGGCTAACCAAGGACGAGAAAGTTTCCAATGATAACCCTGGAAACGATACTCTAAAAAGGATGTCAGCGTGGCTTGCGCCTGAGATTCTCCCCCTTTGAACCAGGGGTTTGGAGCGCAGTTTAAGTTAAAGGTTTGGGGAACGTCTGCTAAAGTGATTTGGGGTGTTTTGAAGGTAAGCGGCGGCGTTTCTAAACGTTCAGGGGTTGGATACAATGGTTGATTTTGATAGTCATAGTATTTCTCCAACCAATCATCCCCACGACCGTTGGGGTCCAGGAAAAAGTTGGTGCATTCGGTAACCCGTAAATTATTTTCCCGATAGAATTGGGTGACGGCTTGATCCCGCTCTAAACCATAGGTCACTTGAATATCACGGCTGAAGAATAGATGGGGCACATAATTCTGGGCAAGTAGTTCCCGAGTTAGTTGCTGAATAATATAAAAACTATGACCATGAAAAACATACAATTGACTACCCCGTTTCTGGAGTTGTTGATCTAAATCAGCGAGAGATTCCAACAAAAATTGTACGCGGTGGGCACTGATTTCTGGTTGCTGGTAAAACCAGGGATCAATGATGAAAAAGGGGAGCATGATACCTTGGCTTCCCCGCCAGACAATCTCGTTATCCCGCAAGCGCAAATCTCGACGAAACCAGACCAAGTTGATCGGCCGCATGGACAAGCAGGTGACCGTCCACCTTTATCATAGAAATTACGGTGTGCGTATGGCTGCATGAAAGAGCGGGGGCACTTGTTGACCGAGCAGTGCTATCCAGGGAGCGCTAACCTGGACCAATGTTCTTTGGAAGAAATCCTACGTATCATTAACCAGGCGGACCAGCAGGTGCCTTTGGTGGTGGGGCAAGCCATTCCGGCAATCACCCGTGCCGCAGAAATCATCTGGCAACAGTTAGCCCAGGGACATCGCTTGTTTTACCTGGGAGCCGGCACCAGCGGGCGTTTAGGCGTCTTAGATGCAGCAGAATGCCCCCCCACGTTTTCGACAGACCCGGAAATGGTGCAGGGGATTATTGCTGGCGGCGAAAAGGCTTTACAACAGGCCATAGAAGGCGCAGAAGACGACAGCGAACAGGCTATTTGCGATTTGCAACAGCGGGGATTTCAAAAAGGAGATGTACTGTGTGGAATTGCTGCAGGTTCAACCACGCCTTATGTGCTAGCTGGATTAAAATATGCCCATGATTTAGGTAGTCCCACCATCTTTATTACTTGTAACCCAGAAGGAGCACAACTTGTCACAGTCGATCAGGTCATTGTTTTGCCGGTAGGGCCGGAAGTGCTCACAGGTTCGACGCGCATGAAAGCAGGAACAGCGACTAAATTGGTGCTCAATATGCTAAGTACAGCAGTGATGGTGAAACTAGGCAAAGTCTATGGAAATTTAATGGTGGATTTGCGGGCAACCAATCAAAAGTTATGGGACAGGGGAACTCGCTTTGTCCAGTATTTAACGGGATTGGAACGCGAAGCAGCCTATCAACTGCTGGTGCAAGCTCAAGGCCAGGTGAAAACAGCAGTGGTGATGCACCATCGGGGTGTGAGTTTTGAGCAAGCACAACAATTACTGACGGCAGCGCAAGGGTATTTACGGCGGGTGATTGGGGATGTGGCGATTGACGGAGGTACAACGACTAAATAAACGCATCGTAGCCGGTTTAATGTCAGGGACTTCGATGGATGGGATTGATGTGTGTTTGTGCGAGATTCAAACGCATCCCTGGCAATGTCGCTGGCTAGCTGGGCGCACGATTCCTTACCCCGAGTCCCTGCGTTTTTCCCTACTCCAATCCCCCGTGACGCTCGCCCAAATTGCCCAATGGCACCGCCAGATTGGGGAAGCTTTTGCTGACGCCTTAGCACAAGTGTTGATGGATTTTCCCACCGAATTGCATTTAATTGGCAGTCATGGTCAAACGGTTTATCACGCGCATCAACGAATGACTTTACAACTGGGAGAAGCAGCATTTTTAGCGGCACGATTTGGCTGTCCTGTGGTGTCGGATTTTCGCATCCATGATGTGGCAGTAGGTGGGTGCGGCGCGCCGCTAGTTCCCTATGTGGACGCTCGTTTATTTGCTCAAGTCAAACATCCGTTATTGGCCTTAAATTTGGGGGGAATTGCCAATTTCACACTAGTGGTAGATGGTCAAGCTATTACAGCGTTTGATTGCGGTCCGGCCAATATGGTGCTGGATGAATTGGCGGCCCTGTTTACGCGGGGAAAGGTTCGAGTGGATTGGAATGGCGATTGGGCGCGGCAAGGTCAAGTGCGCTCAGAATGGTTGGATTATCTCATGGGGCATCCATTTATTACGCAACCGCCACCCAAATCGGCTGGCAGGGAACAATTTGGGCCAGTTTTTGTGCAGGAGTTGATAAACCATACGAATCCTGGTTCACCCCAATCTTGGTACGACCTATTTGCGACGGTCACTCACTTTACAGCGGCTGTGGTTTTCTATCACTATCAGACTTGGATTCGACCGCATCACGAAATTGGTGAATTAGTAGTTAGTGGCGGCGGTGTTCATAACCCTGTTCTGATGCAGGAGTTAAAACAACTATTTGCGCCCATTCCAGTTTACAGCAGCGCTCGTTACGGGATTGACCCAGATAGTAAAGAAGCCCTGGCGTTTGCTATCTTGGCTTCCGAACGGATTGATGGTCGCTCGACGAATATCCCCGCCGTGACTGGTGCAAAACGCCCTGTCTTACTCGGCAAAATTACAGAACTATAAACGATGAAGTATCGGTATTTGTTATTCAACAAACCCTATCGGGTACTGTGCCAGTTTCAGGACGACCAGGGGCGGGTTACGCTCAAGGATTTTATCCCCGTCCCTGATGTCTATCCGGCGGGGCGGCTGGATTACGACAGCGAGGGGTTGTTGTTACTCACGAATGATGGTCGTTTACAGCATCGGCTCACAGACCCCCGCTACGGTCACCCGCGCACCTACTGGGTGCAAGTTGAAGGCATCCCGACGCCTGATGCCCTAGAACAACTGCGCCAAGGGGTGGTCATCCAGGGCTACCGTACGCGTCCGGCGGAAGTGGCGCTGCTCCCAGACGAACCCAAACTTCCACCGCGCTGTCCGCCGATTCGCTTTCGGCGTTCTATTCCCACCGCGTGGCTGCAGATGACTTTGCGCGAGGGACGCAATCGCCAGGTGCGGCGGATGACGGCGGCGGTGGGGCATCCCACCTTGCGCTTGGTGCGGGTGGCCATTGGGCCGTTAACCCTGGGCGACTTGGCTCCGGGTGGCTGGCGGATGCTCACGCCTCTGGAAGTCACCTCTCTGCGCTCATGCCTGTCGCCGCAGTTGTCGCCAGGTGTAATACATCTCCGGTAGCCGCTGCACAATGACCATTGCCTTGCGCCACAGGGACAGGGGCATGGCTGGGTAACCCGCTACAACAGCACCCGCCGGCACGTCCTGGTGTAAACCGCTTTTGGCCGCCGCTTGCGCTCGCGCCCCGACCCGTATTTGATTGGCAACGCCCACCTGCCCGCCGAGAACCACACCATCCTCGAGCACGACACCCCCGGCAAGACCCACCTGGGCTGCTAGGGCACAACCCGCCCCTAGACGGCAGCCGTGACCGATGTGGATGAGATTGTCTAGCTTACTGCCACGCCCGATGCGGGTTTCGCCAACTGCTGGCCGGTCAATGCAGGTATTGGCGCCGATTTCCACTTCGGCTTCCACAACGACGCGACCCGACTGGGGCATTTTCACCCAGCCCTCCGGCGTTGGCACAAATCCAAAGCCGTCACTGCCCAGGACTGCACCGCTGTGAATCACGCAATCTGGCCCAATCTCCGTTCGCTCATAAATCGTACAGTTAGCGTACAAAATACTGCGTGCGCCTATGCGAGCCTGGGGTCCCACGACAACGCCAGGGCCGATTTGCACCTCCTCCTCCAGCACCGCTTCAGCCTGGATCACGGCATAGGGACCCACGCGGGCACTGGGGGCCACCTGAGCGGTCGGGTCAATGACGGCGGTGGGATGAATCCCAGGGGGCAAGGTCGCTGGTTGGTAAAAACAGCGCAGGGCTAGGGCAAACGCCAGCCGCGGGTCGGGTACGGCCACCCACGCTAAGCCCCGTGCGATCGCTGCCGCCTGCAATTCAGTGTCTAAGGGCAAAATTACCGCTGTTGCCTGGGTTTGTTGGAGTTGGGGCAACCAGCGGCGGTCTTCGGCGAAGGTCAGTTCGCCGGGCTTGGCGTCCGCGAGGCTAGCTACACCGGTCAAGGTGGGATTGCCGCCGCCATGGGCACCCTTGGGCAAGCGGCTGAGCAGCTCATAAAAAGTCAGCATGGTTTGTATCTTAGCGGCTCAGGGCAGCAGGGAAATTCTGCGGATGCGCCAACCCTGAGAAGATTTGACCAGCTCGTAACGGGCTTGGTAGGTGCTACTGCCCAGGTCCTGCTCCTGAACTTTGACATGGTCCTCAATGCGGGCCTCGACCACCATCTCATCCGGCTTCAGCATCTGCATCCGCACGATTTCCAGGCGTTTGAGGGTATGGGTTTCGGCAACGCCCTCCGCTTGGAGCTGCCGCGCTCGGGCCTGCCACTGGCTCAACGCCGGTTCCACAAGGATCGTCCTCAACCGGTCAATGGCGTGCTGTTCCCCCAGCGCTTGGGCCTTCACCGTTTGCCAGGTGGTCAAGGTTTGCAGGGCCGCCGCCCGTGGGTCTACCGGCGGGGTTATGACTGGACTTGGACTCGGACGCGGCAAGGGAACCGGCGGTCGCTCTAGGGTAACCAGCAATAGGGGTTGCCGAGGCCAGCGTAGCCACCACCCTACTCCTACCGCCGTGACCACCGCAACGACACCCGTGAGCACCCAGCTATAGGGTTGAGAACGTCGCCGCAGCCGCCCTGGGGTCGCCGGAACCGCCCCTGGCGTGGGAGTCGGCACGTCTGGAGTTTGCCAGCGGTCTAACCACGCCACCACCTGGGGGTCCTCAAAGTAACGTTGGATACTCAAGTCGGCGGCGGTCACTTGGCGCGCAAAGGGAAGCAATTCGCGCTGGAGCCAGTGTTGGGCATAACGGTACAGCGCCACCAGTTCATCGGGTGCGGTGCGGCGTAGGTCCTGCACCTGGGCCTCCACGCTGGCGCTGGTGAGGTAGTGGCTCCAAAACTCCAAGGCTGTCTCGGTTTGCCCCAATAGCAACGTGGTCACCGCCAGTTCCAGGGGCACCGGCTGGGTGCGATGCAAAAACCGAAACCACCCTTCTGCTTCGCCAATCCGCTGCGGTTGACGCTGCAGGACGCCCAACCCGAGAGCAGCCTGGGCCGCCAGGTAGGCCCCGACGGCGGACGGTCGCCGCGCTTCTCGACCAAAGTATTCGTACTGTTCAGCCAAGGTCATGTAGGGCCGCAACTGCTGGAGAAACCGCAACCCTTCTTCGACGCTTAATCCTGCCGCTGTATCCCCCGTACCCTCAATGCCCCCGCGCGCGTCCAACATTTGCTGCAACAGCGTTAACCCCGCCTGACGCCCTAGCTGGTCCTCCAGGGGCAACGCCACCAGCTCCAGAATCCGGTAGGGTCGCAACCGGGCCAAGTCCACCTGCAATTCCTGCAATAGGTGAGGGAACAACCCGCCAGTGCTCTGCAATAGCGCCAGCCCCTGCTCTAGGTAAAGCCCGGCGCGCTGATAGTTCTGCTGCTGCCACTGCTCGCGCCCCAGCTCCAGATACGCCAGCACCATCGTCAGCACCGTATCCCCGTAGACGCTAGGGGGAATCCCATTGTGGCAAGCCGCCTGGCCGGTTTTGAGAATTTGCTCGTACTCCCCCCACTCCAACCACAGGGCCAAAGCGCCCGGCAAGTCTTCCCCCTCCACCCATATCACCGGTGGGGTGGGCGTCTCTGTATTGTCCGCAGGTTGATCGGCGGTTGTCCTTGTCGCTACTATGAGCTGATACGCCTGCTCGATTAACCGGCGCCGAGCCGTGACCGCTACAGGGGAGTAGTCCGAACGTAAACTCGTCTTGAGCCGCTGGGCGACCAAGGGACCAAGGAGTTCCACTGCCGTCTGCGCCGGCACCCCTAACACTCGATAACAATCCAATGCAACTCGTACCACCGCCCGTGCGCACGCGTGCCTGACCCCAGGTCGTTCCCTACCCACGACTTTAGAGCAGGTTCCCACTTTTCAGCAAGCCCCGCCGCTTCACAAAAATTCACCTAAATGGTCCACTCCCACCCCGCCCTAAATCACATTTTCCCAAAATAAACAGTATAATTAGATACAGAAAGGCCCAGGGAAAATTCCATGCAGGGAAAATTCTCGGCCTAGGTGTCCTGTTGGAAGGGAGGGCAGTCGCGATGCAATACCATTTTCATGGTGCGGTGTATGAGCATGACCCCTCGGTAGTGCCGGTGATGGAGGGGGACATCGGGGGCAAGTACCGGGGTGCGACCTGGAAAACCCATGTGGTGCGGGTACCGCTACCGCAACGGACGGCGCGACAATTGCGTTACCGGGGTGTTGCGTACTCGTAGGTTTGGCGCGTGAAGTTTTCCTGAACCCTCGGTCAACGACTGAGGGTTTATTTTATGCTGGGAGCAATTCCCCAGGGGTTGACCATGAATCTCAAAGAGCGGGTGACCCAGGTGCCCCAGGTGCTGGTGGGGCTGGTGTCCCTATCGCTGGCGTTGGTCATTAGCAGCGCCATTGCCGCGGATGCGGTGCGGGGGTTGCAGCGGGGTAATCAAGTGATTCGAGTGACGGGTTCAGCACGGCGGGCGATCACCTCCGACTACATCATCTGGTCATTTCGGGTAGAGAGTCAGGACGCTTCGTTGCAAAGGGCCTATCGCCAGGTCACCGGTTACACCGAGCGCATCCGGCGGTTTTTGCAACAGCAGGCCGTGCCAGCGAACGAAATTGTATTTGCGGCCCTGGAAAATATCCCCCTGCAGGAGAACATCAACGGGCGGGAGACGGGGCGCATCCTGGCCTACCGGCTGGTTCAGCGGGTGAAGGTGAGTTCGGCCGAGGTGGATAAAATCGCGGCGCTGGTGAATCAAGCCAATAACCTGATCAACGAAGGCGTTCCCCTGATTTCCGACCCGCCCCAGTACATCTACAGGGACCTGGCAAAGTTGCGGGTGGAGATGGTAGCGGAAGCCGTGCGCGACGCCCAAGCCCGCGCCCAGAGTATCGCCCAGGCCACCGGCAGCCGCGTAGGACGGGTGCGCAACGTAGATACAGGGGTGTTTCAAATTACGTCGCGCTATTCCACCGACGTGAGCGACTACGGGATTTACGACACATCCTCGAAGGAAAAGGACATTACGGCGGTGGTCTCGGTGAGTTTCAGCTTGGACTGATGCAGTGGACGCATCCGTGGATACAGGCGGTGGTCCTGAACACGGTGCTGCTGGCGCCCCTGCTGGTCTTACCGCCGACGCTGCTGACCCGCTGGGGAGCTTTACACGCCTGGTTCTTGGGCGTTTTGCTGTGGGGGACCCTGGGGTGGCGCGGCTACCTAGTAGTGCTGGTGTATTTCGCCGTGGGGTCGGCGGCAACCAAGCTGGGCTATCGTGTCAAGGCCGCCGCCGGCATTGCGGAAAAACGCGGGGGCGCGCGGGGACCGGAAAACGTCTGGGGTTCAGCGGCGGTAGGAGCGCTCTGCGCTGTGGCAACAGTGGGATGGCCCAATGGGCGAGACCTGTGGCTGCTGGGTTTCGTGGGGAGTTTTGCCGCCAAGCTCAACGATACGGTGGCCAGCGAGATCGGCAAAGCCTACGGGCGCACCACCATCCTGCTCACGACGCTGCAACCTGTGCCCAAGGGGACAGAAGGGGCTGTGAGTTTGGAGGGAACCCTGGCTGGAGTCGCGGCGGGGTTTGTCATGGCCCTCGTCGGCTACGGCGTGGGTCTGGTGCCACCGCTGGGAATTGGCATCTGCACGCTGGCGGCGGTGGTGGCCAACCTGGTGGAAAGTTGGGTCGGGGCGACTTGGCAAACCCGCTATCCTTGGTTGACCAACGAGTGGGTAAATGTGCTCAACACGCTGGTGGCGGCATTGCTGAGCATTGGCATGGGTCTGGCCTTTGGTTAGCCGTTGGGTAATAGGGTTACCCTGGGGAACAATGATTCATCCCACGGCAAAGGCTAGAGCCACTGGATTGTACGACAGGGCAAGGGCAATGTGCGGAGGGCCTTATTACTCTACGATGCAGCGATTGCCCTGGACCCGAGCAATCCCGTGTATTTCAACCATCGGGTAGGCGATACATCAGTATGAACAGATTGCTAGCGAGTTTCCCCAATATGGAAAGGTCTTTCTGTCTGAAATAAGCAATTATCCGTCGGCTGTTGCCGCTTACAAGAAGTTCTTGATGGCCTTCCGAGAAGGGAAATTTGTTTTTAATCCCATCGTAGGAGGCATCGGCCAAGCCGTACCAGGAAATGATTTGCTTGAAACGGCATTTTTTTATCCACCTCTCAACAAAAGCTGGCAACCCAGGCCTTTCAGGAGGCGACCCTGTTACTACAGGAGCTAAACGATGACCCCTCACTTGACTGAAGCGCTACCAAACGCTTTTGCCATTACACCTGCTTAAAAAAGTGTGTTGTCCGAGAGACTGCTGGTGTATAGTGAAATCCAGATGGGGAACTCCAGCCGTGGCAATTGCGAGCATCAATCCCTACGACGGTGCCGTATTACAGACGTTTAGCCCCTTAACCGACGCGGAACTGGAAACCAAACTCACCCTGGCCGTAGAGGGCTTTGCTGTGTATCGCCGCTGGTCCCTAACCGAACGGGCGGCTGGATTGTACCGTCTGGCTGATGCTTTGACCCAGGGACGAGAACAGTGGGCGCGGTTGATGACTCTGGAAATGGGCAAACCCATTCAAGCGGCGCTCGCCGAAGTGGACAAATGCGCCTGGGTTTGCCGCTACTACGCTGAGCAGGGGGCGATATTTTTGCAAGACCAAGCGGGGCCGTTGGAACGCCTACCCGATGGCACCGTTGCCCAAACTTGGATTCGCCGCCAACCCCTGGGGCCACTCCTGGCGGTCATGCCTTGGAATTTCCCCTTCTGGCAGGTCTTTCGCTGCCTGGCGCCAGCCCTGATGGCGGGCAATGTCCTCCTGCTCAAGCACGCCTCCAACGTTCCCCAGTGCGCCCTGGCGATTGAACAGTTGGTGAGCCAAGCCGGTTTTCCTCCTGGCGTCCTGCAGACCTTGCTGATTCCAGCCGAGCGCGTGGCTGCGCTGGTGGTTGACCCCCGCATCAAAGCCGCCACCTTGACGGGCAGTGAACCCGCCGGCATGGCCCTGGCAACCGCTGCTGGGCGCGCCTTGAAAAAGACGGTGTTGGAGCTAGGAGGGAGTGACCCATTTATTGTGCTGCCAAGCGCCGACCTAGACGCTGCATTGGCCACTGCTGTCACTGCTCGCTTAATCAACAACGGCCAGTCCTGTATCGCCGCCAAACGCCTGATTCTCCACGCGGCGATCGCACCCACCTTTTTGCCCCGTCTCGTGGAACGGATGCAGGCGGTGAAGATGGGCGACCCCATGGACCCCACCACCGAACTGGGGCCGCTGGCCACCCGTGCCCTGCGGGACGAACTCCATCGCCAGGTCACCCAGATGGTCGAGGCGGGCGCCAAGTGCTGGTGTGGCGGTCAGATTCCCCCTGGTCCTGGCTGGTTCTACCCGCCTACTGTTCTAAGCGACCTACCCCCAAGTGCCCGTGACATCGAATTTTTTGGCCCTGTGTTCCTGGTGTACGTGGTGCCCGACCTGGATACCGCCCTCCAAGTCGCCAACGATTCCCCCTTTGGATTGGGTGCCAGCGCCTGGACGCGCGACCCCCAGGAACAGGCCCGCCTGCTCGATGAGCTGGAGTGCGGTTCGGTCTTCATCAACGGCCTGGTCAAATCGGACCCGCGTTTACCGTTTGGCGGCGTCAAACACTCTGGTTACGGTCGGGAACTGGGGGAATTTGGTCTCCTAGAGTTTGTCAACCTCAAAACCCTCTGGGTCAAATACGCCTGAGAACGACCGTTAAAAAATATGACAAAAACGACCGGTCAACACCGGCAATTGTTCCCCCTCAGCGGCTAATTTTAGGTACAAATGCTCAAAACAAACATTTTCGCCTTGCGATTTCGTTACAAAAACCGGTTTGGCATTGATAACAGGTCAAAATTTTTTAGAAAACTTTATCCCCCAAATGAAAAAGGGGATGATACCCTTAATTTCACAGTTCACTAGGTGCGAACGGGAGGTGTGTTTATGGTTGGCAAAACGGTGCAAGTCAAACCGGGAACTCGCAATCACAAGGGATTTTTCGTCGAGGAAGTGCCCTACACGTTGGTGAATATCAATCCGGCGGGTTGGGCTGTGATTTGTATTGATGATGCCATCTGTCACTTTGTGGACCCTGACGACCTGGAAATCGCTGAAGCTAGCTAAACAAGGCGACTGGCAAGCGTTGCTGAAAACCAGTGAGACCCTGGCCTGAAAAACCAGGGTTTTCTATGATCTCTGGACGCCCGTCACCCGCCTTCTGCCAACAATTCCTGTAGCCGTTTCAACCCCTTTTTCAAGTGGCGCGAGACCGTCACCACACTCACCTTGAGACAGTCTGCCACCTCCTTTTGGGTGAATTCGTGAAAGAAGATAAATTCGAGAATTTGGCGGGTGCGGCTCTCAAGCTGGGCAAGACATTGTTCGAGACGAATCCGGTCTTCCTGGGCCAGTTGAAAACTCCGGTATTCTGGGTCACACACCTGCTCCCCCAAGGACAAGGGCCGACCGTCCTCGTCCCCCACCCGCATATCCAGGCTCAGCAGGGATTGGTTGCGCCAGGCCAGTTGGGCCTCTTGCCACTCCTCGGGAGTAATGCCCAGTTGCTGGGTCAACTCTGCGACGGTTGGTTCCCGTCCCTGCACCTGCCGCCACTGTTCCACCACCTGCATCGCCCGTTGCTGCAACTCCGCCCAGCGCCTCGGCAACCGCAACAGGGGGCTTTGGTCGCGCAAGTAGTGCTGGATAGCTCCCCGTACGTAGGGGATTGCAAAACTACTAAAGGCCACCCCCCGTTCCACATCAAAGCGCTCAATCGCTTGAATTAGCCCCAACACACCCACCTGTACCAGGTCTTCATGGGGTTCTTGGCACCACTGACGATAGCGATAGGCTTCCCGTCTCACTAGACCCATGTTGGCCTGCACCAGGCGATTCCGGAGTTCAACCGACCGCGTGGCTCGGTAGGCCTTCAACCACGCAAGGGATTGACTCCTAGAGGTATCATCCTGTTCCGATGCCGTCGGAGCTGTGGAGGGCATGGCCGTTGGCTACTGAGGTTAATGGGTTGTGAATCGAAACCTGCCTACCGTCCCCAGCCTACCAAACGGTTGGGTTCCAGGCAACAGTGTTTCTACGGAGAGGACAACCGGCCTCCGGGAAAACCCTTAGGCTACGGGGCGGACACGGGCGTAGAATACCCCGCGAATCTTGACGTCATGGGGTTCGTGGGCGCCAAATTCCGTATCGGACGGTTGCTCGCTCTCGAACGTCCCGGCGATTTCTCCAGTCGAACTATCCACCTGGGCCACCTGCAGCGAGAGATGCCCTTGCGCAACTTCGGCTACCTTCACGTTGGCCTTAGCATATTGGGGGCTATCTCCTTGGGCTGGCAACCCCACTGCGACATCATAGCCTGAGGCCAACCCCCGCCCTCTGGGGTCCAAAAACAGCGCCGAGCGGTAAGGCGGGACTTTGAAGGTACCCTCAAAGTCGGTGGAGGTGTTAATCGCCGTGGCCCCCGGTTGACTTTGGGCCACCAATTCCTTGATCGTAAACAGGAAGGGCACCCGTTCGCCCCCCGGCAACTGCACCGTAATCGGCTGGAAATCGAACCCGTCTTTTTCCTTGAGGGTCAACACCCCGTCGGGACTCACCTGCAACTCGGCCTCCACCGCATCAATCGACGTAGCCGACCGAGTCAAGAGCTTGGCCGGCACAAAGGTCGGTTCCTTGCGCTTGGTCGTCGGCTCTTCTTTCACAAAAAAGCTAGTAGGTTCCAAGCACAAATCTGTCACCTGGTAGGTCTTGTTCGGTTCTAACGTCAGCGACCCCCGCGCAAACTCACTCAACTGGGGGCACTTATTGGCCAAACCTGTGCCCTTGATTTGGTCATAGGTCAAGCTTTTGAGCTGCTCGTAGGTCAACCCTTCGGTCGTAGTGCCCACCGCCGTGGAACACGCCGAAAGCAGGGCAAAGCAGCACATCAGCAGTACAGCCAGCAATCCACGATACCCCATAGCCAACCTCCACAACACGAGCGTCGTGGCCTTTTATTCTACCGTGAAAGGGAGCCGTTCAGATGGGTTGGGCAGGCGGGGGTTAATTCGGCTACCCACAGCCAGAGAGCGGTCACGGGAATTCCCCAGCTCAAGTCCGCCAGTTGCAGGCGCACCTGGGGCGGTGGAATTTCCCCGCTGGCGTAGCGATAAAGGTCGCCCCATAGGGGTTGATGCATGCCGTTGAGGGCCACCACGTGTCCCTGCTGGTTCAACACTGGGCCGCCGCTCATACCCTTGTAAATCTCGTTGGTGTAACCCAGGCGGTATCCCCCTTCCAACGGTTGGGGCAGGAGCATCCGCACTTGGCCAGTGGTGACCACCAAGCCAGGGTCAGGTTGGGTCTCCGTCGGGAAAGGAAACCCAGCGGCCCATACCGGCTCACCGACCTGAGGTAAACGGGGATTTAGACAGGCCAGGTCATAGGTTTCAGAGCTGGTGAATTCCAAGATGGCCGCATCAATGGCCGCTGACAACCAGGAACGGATGCGGGCGAGATACCGTTGACCATCCGGGGTGCGGACGTGGTAGCGATTGGCGCGGCGGTCGCTGTCCAGCACGTGTTGATTGGTAACCAGGACATAGGTCTGACCTCGCCGCGCGAGCAATACTCCTGAACCCCAGCTTTGGCCGACTTGCACCTGGACGGTGATACGGCGGGCCAGGCGAGTTAGGTTATCCGGCAAGGACGATGAAACCTGCCGTTGCCATTGCCAGAGTCCCCAGACCAGCAACAGCGCTAACCCACCTATCCAAAGGTAACGAGCCTTCAAGGGGTTGGTTCACTACCTTCCGCTTCCTGAAGAAATTCGTTGAAGTCCACGTAGGGACGGGCAGTGGTTTCATTGAGCGGCCCCGAGGCGCGAGTGCGGATATTGAACAATTGGTTAATGACCCGCGTTGGATTGGTGCCCGGTTTCAGGGTAAACAACAAGCCAGCGCACGGCCCGCCATGACTGCGAGCCACGCAGATAACATTTTGGCCGTTCATCCGCCCGGTGGTGATAAAGCTCAAACTACCGTCGTCGTAGTAGGCCTGGAAACGCCGGGAAACTTCCTGGCAACGCCGCTCATTGGAGTAGCCACTTTCGGCAAATGCATCTGATGTCCAGCGGATGATGGGCACCACCCGGTTTCCTGAGCGGACGAGGGTGGCTGGCGCTCCCTGACTGGTGCCGCAGTAGAAGGTGATGCGTTTGGGACTGGCCTGAGCGGGATGAAGGAGCGTGCCCAGCCACAGCATCCCGACCATGACTCCCTTGCCCCAAGAACCTAGACCCTCCATAGGTTTCACTCCCCTGACCGACCTTGCTTGCCCCTATTCTAAACCGGACCACAGGCCGCGTCGCCCTGTCCCACAACCAGGCTGGATTTGATAAGATTCTCCAAGTTTCTTTAGATTTTTAGGATGAAGTTGTTGTGAGGCTTCGCTGTCGGCATGACCACCCTACCCCCACTTCCCCAGGACCAAGTGGATTTACTCGTGCGCAACCAGCACCACGACCCGTTTGCTGTACTCGGCCCCCATCCCGTCGAAGTGGACGGCCAGACCCAGTGGCACATCCGCGCCTATCTCCCCCATGCCCAGGCGGCCTGGGTGCTATGCCCGACGCTGCGCCAAGAATTCCCCATGACCACACGGCAGGACCCCCATCTGTTTGAGTGCCTGTTGCCCTTTCGCGAATTGCCCAACTACCAACTGCGGGTCATCGAAGGGGGACACGAGCGGGTGTTTTACGACCCCTACAGTTTCAAAACGCCGAAATTAACCGATTTTGACCTGCATTTATTTGGGGAAGGGAATCACCACCGCATTTACGAAAAATTAGGGAGTCACATCACTGAAATTGATGGCGTGAAGGGGGTGTATTTCGCGGTCTGGGCACCCAACGCTCGCAATGTGTCGGTGATTGGCGATTTTAATAACTGGGACGGGCGGCTGCACCAGATGCGCAAAGGCCACACCGGCGTGTGGGAATTGTTTATTCCCGGACTGGGCGAAGGCACCAAATATAAATACGAAATCAAAAATTGGGAAGGGCATATTTACGAAAAATCAGACCCTTACAGTTTTTGCCAGGAAGTGCGCCCCAAGACCGCGTCGATTGTCACGAACTTGGACACCTACGAATGGGGCGACCAGGAATGGA
>JANXAM010000026.1 GCA_025062155.1 Gloeomargarita sp. SKYB120
CACCAGCGCCCAAACGACTTTATCAGACTAAGGCTCTGGACTAGTGACTACGTAACAGCGTCACCAGTTCCATCGCTGTCGCTTCATCCGTGATGTCTTTACTAAACCGTTGCAAGTTGGTCGCTAGTGGCCGATAGACCGCCGCTATCCGTTGTGCTGGTAGGTGCGTTTCCACTCGCTTGCCATAGCACCAGTGCAGATACGTCTGCTGGTTTAGCCAGTTTTGGGCGGTAACGCTCCGGCGTCGCATCAATCGAACTCGATCTGCTGAGCCGTTGCTTGCGCCAACTTCAGCCGGTTATGCCCTAGCGCCAGCACATACCCCCCACACTCCAGTGCAACACCAACAGCCCGTTAACGCGCTTTATCCCTGGCCGCCCCTTGCGCCCAGGCTCGACTAACTCCCACTCCACCTTGCTCATTAGCCTAAACCCTTTAGGAGATGCTCCAACAGGCTCGAAGGGACCACTAACTGGCTTGCTGTGTACTGCTGGCAGAGGGACTAGGACTGTGGTGATGGTCGTCGGGTTTTTGTTTGGATCGGAGCGGCGGGATTTGAACCCACGACCCCCACTACCCCAAAGTGGTGCGCTACCAAGCTGCGCTACGCCCCGGTCTCCTCTTTCCCATCATACCTAAAACCACACCCTTGCCAGCACCGTACTGCCTGCTCTACACTGTTATCCGTAGTCGTTACGAGTTTGTGTTACATGAGCACCCCTGCTGTAGAAAATCTGGTGATTATTGGGTCGGGGCCGGCGGGTTACACGGCGGCGATTTATGCTGGGCGGGCCAACCTGAAACCGGTGGTGTTTACAGGGGTGGTGCGGGGGGGTCCCGCTGGTGGTCAGTTGATGACCACGACCGAAGTGGAAAATTTCCCCGGCTTTCCCGAGGGGATCTCAGGGCCGGAGTTGATGGAACGGATGAAAGCGCAGGCGGTGCGCTGGGGTGCTGAACTCATTACAGAAGACGTAGTGGCGGTGGATTTTCGCCAGCGGCCCTTCGTCCTGCGTTCAACCGAGCGGGAGGTGAAAGCCCACGCTGTGATCATCGCCACAGGGGCCACGGCCAAACGCTTGCATCTGCCGTCGGAGGAGAAGTTTTGGAATATGGGGATTTCGGCCTGTGCGATTTGCGATGGCGCGTCGCCGCTGTTTCGGGGCGTGGAGTTGGCGGTGGTCGGCGGTGGGGATACGGCTTGTGAAGAAGCTCTCTATCTGACCAAATTCGGTTCCCATGTCCACATGCTGGTGCGCTCGGGGCGGATGCGGGCCAGTAAAACTATGCAGGACCGGGTGTTGCGCCATCCCAAAATCACGGTGCACTGGCACACGGAGGCGGTGGATGTCTATGGCGACGGCCAATTGGCTGGGGTGCGGCTGAAAAACAACCAAACTCAGGAAATCTGGGACTTGCCGGTGGGGGGATTGTTCTACGCGATTGGTCACACCCCCAACACGGATTTGTTCCGTGGGCAGCTAGAACTGGATGCTGCCGGTTACATCGTCACAGAGCCGGGGTCGGTCAAAACGAGCGTTGAGGGGGTATTTGCCGCCGGAGATGTGCAAGACCACCAGTATCGCCAGGCAGTGACGGCGGCCGGTACGGGGTGCATGGCGGCGCTGTTAGCCGAACGATGGTTGTCGGAGCATGGGTTAATCCAGGAATTTAGCGCAACGACGACGGCAGCACCGGCGACAGAAGCAACACCAGCGCCTGCTCCGCAACCGGCGACGACGGCCACCTTTGACCCGAGCGCCACGATTCAGGAGGGAAGTTACGCCCTGCGCAAGCTCTACCACGAAACCGACAAGCCCATCCTAGTGATGTACAAAGCGCCAGGGTGTGGACCGTGCCGTTCCCTCAAACCCATCCTAGAGAAGGTGGCCCAGGAATTCGCTGGGCAAATGTACCTGGTGTTGATCGACATCGAACAGGACCCGGACATTGCCCAAGCGGCGGGCGTGACGGGCACGCCTACCGTCCAACTGTTCCAGCGCAAAGCCAAGCTCCAGGAGTGGCGGGGGGTCAAACCCAAGAGTCTCTACCGCGAAGCGGTCCAACAGTGCTTGGCCTGCGCCCCCAGTTAGTACAATAGGGGGGTTAGCCAACGGGATTGTCTATGGCCGCCACATTGGCGCAAATCAGCCGCTATCTAGACGGGATGGGCTGGCGCTATGACGTGGATACGGAGCGCAACCGCATTGTCACGGGCGTCAAGACTACCCACATGGAGCGGCTGCTGCTGGTGATTGCCCTGGAGGAAAATGGCGAGTTTTTCAAGCTCTACGCGCCCCAGGTGCTGCAAATCCACAACCACCCCCACCAGGCCGCCGCCCTACAAACCCTGTTGACCATTGCCTGGGAAACCAAGATGGTGCAGTGGGAGTACGACCCCAGCGACGGCGAAGTGCGGGCCATCATTGAGTTCCCCCTCGAGGACGCTCCTTTGACCGAGCGGCAGTTCATGCGCTGTTTGGACGCTTTGGTGCGGATCGTGGACGAAAAAGCCTATCCCCGCCTACAGGAAACGCTGGCCACCGGCGAAGACCCTGGTGACGTCACCGACGACGAGCGGTTTTTGCTGGAGTTTGAACGGCAGTTGCCGGGGGTGGCCGAACGCATCTACCGGGCTGTCCTGCGCCGTAAGCAGCGGCTGCAAGCGCAAAAACTCGCCGATAGCTAGCTGCGCAACCATTCCAGCAGCAGGGGATTGACCAGCTCCGGCGCCTCGTCCTGGGGGCAATGTCCCACTTGGGGCAAGGGGATAAACCGCTGGATCTGGGGAAACTGCTGGGCCAGCTCTCGTCCCTGGGTCACTGGTTCCCAGGGGTCCGCTTCGCCCCAAACCAACCACACGGGGCAATGCACCTGGGGCAATAAATCCTCTAACAGCGGCCCGTCGCTATAGCGCACAAAGGACAAAAACACGTCCACCGCGCCGGGGTCCTGGGAGGGCCGGTACAGGCACTCCACCAGCTCATCGGTGATGGCGTCTGGACGCGCATATGCCTGCTGCAAAATCCGGCGGATGACCGAAGGTTGGGCCAAACGGTGGAAAAACCAGCGTCCAAAGGGTTGCCAGCCCAACAGGTGTTGCAACGCTACCGCGCTCCACCGCTGGTACCAGGGCAACCGATGGCGCTTGCGCCGGTGCAGTAACCGCAGCGATGGGTTGAGTAAGGCCACCCGCGTTACCCAGTCGGGTGCCAGCACGGCGGTTTGTAACGCCACGACGCCCCCAATCGAATTACCTACCACCGCCGCCGGTTGTTGAACCACCTGCTGGAGAAAGTCCGCCACTAGGGTCCCCCAGGTTTCAAACCGGTAAGCGATGGCCGGTTTGGCCGACGCGCCAAACCCCAACAAATCCAGCGCGTAAGTCGGATGCCGTTCCCCCAACACCGGTAAATTCCGCCGCCAGTGGTCGCTCGACGCCCCAAAGCCGTGAATCAGCACCACCGGCATACCAGCTTGGCCCGCTCCCGCCACTTGGTAGCGGATCCGATGCCCACGCCACAAGTAATCCATAATATGACAAAAGCTTCATGCGCTACTTGAAGTTTACTAAAGAAAAGTGTAGTTAGGTGAAGAAGCCCCCTGAACCGGTGACAACGGGGGTGAGCAGAAGATGGTGTTAGTACAGTTATCTGGTTCGTTAAACATTTCTCCCCGACGGCCTGGCAAAGCCATAGCAAGATTGCCGATAGCCAGGGGGTTTGCCGTTCAGGGGCCGCACTACAGGCCGGAAGCGGGAAGACGAAGTTTCGTAAAGGGCGGGTGAAAACGGTGCCAGGATTGATAGTAGGGAGATGTTTCCCAGGCTTTTCGTCGCAGGTGCCGGTCATGTACAAGACAGTGGTCAACCTGAATGAGCAACTAATCATCAGTGAAATCGAGGCGGTGTTGGACAGCTACCCGCATCACCCGTACCAGCAAGCCTTTGCCATCCCCGAATTGCGTCAGGAACTGGTGGTTTATGTGCTAAACCATTTGCCCCAAGCGGGCCTGTACGTCACCCAGGACCAGGTATGGCAACAGCGCCAGTCCTGCACAGCGCGGCGGCTGGAAATCGAAAAGCTGGTGCATCAGGGGATTCACGATATTTTTCAACAGCGCAGCGATTGGATCAGCCGCCACATTCCCCAGGTGGTGGAGGCGGGGCGGGAGCCATCCCACTGGTTCGGTTAAGCCTGACCCACCCGTTGTAGGTGCAGGACATCGCTCATCTTGCGCACGTGGCTCAGGGCGGTTTGCAACTGCTCGCGATTGAGCACATCCAGGCGTAAGGTAATTACGGCCGTTTGGTTGGCGTGGGTGGTCATGCGCACATCGCTGACGTTGATCCGCTGGTCGCTCAGGCGGCTTAGGACATCCCGCAGCACCCCCACCCGGTCAATCACCGTGACTTGGATCATCACGGGATAGGTTTGGCGCCGGTCTTCAACCCCGTCCCAACTCACCGGCAACAGGCGCTCGACGGGAATGGATTTGAGATTGGCGCAGTCCTGGCGGTGGATGGAAATGCCCCGTCCGCCCAGCGTCACCACCCCCACAATCGGCTCGCCCGGAATCGGGTAGCAGCAGTGGGCTAGGTGATGAGCCAGCCCCTGTAAACTGGCAATTTCGCCGGCGGGGGTCGGTTTCGTTTCTGGTGAGGTCTCCAGCGGCCCAGTCTCGGCGGGAGATTGGGTTTGCTGCTTGATCACCTCCTGCCAGCGGCCAATCACCTGCTTCAAACTGATTTCCCCGTACCCCAGCGCCGCCAGCAAGTCTTCGACCTGGGCGTAGTTGCATCGCTGGGCCACCTGCAGCATCAGGTCGGACTTGAGGAGGTTATCCAGCCCTGTGCGTCCCAGCTCTGCCTCCAGCAGCGCTTTGCCCTGCGCGATGTGCTCTTCCCGATTGAACTTCTTATACCACTGGCGGATGCGGTTGCGAGCGGTGTTAGTCACCACAAAGTTTAACCAGTCCAGGCTGGGACGGGCGTTCTCCCGCGTCAGGATTTCCACAATGTCCCCATTTTTCAGGGGGGTGTGTAACGGCACCAGGCGGCCATTCACCCGTGCTCCCCAGCAGTGGTTGCCTACTTCCGTGTGAATCCGGTAAGCAAAGTCCACTGGCGTTGCCCCCGCCTTCAAATCCACAACGTCCCCCTTTGGTGTGAAAACGTACACCTCCTGTTCGAACAGGTTGTCCTTGAGGTTGTCTACGTACTCCTGAGCGTCCTTCAAATCCTGTTGCCACTCCAGCAACTGGCGCAACCAGGTAAAGCGCTCGTCCAGATGACTGGTTTTAACGCTGGCTCCCGCTTCCTTGTACTTCCAGTGGGCGGCAATTCCGTATTCGGCTACGTAGTGCATCGCCAGGGTGCGGATCTGCACCTCCACGGGCTTGCCCTTTGGCCCAATGACCACTGTATGCAGCGATTGGTAGTTGTTGGGTTTGGGGAGACCGATGTAGTCCTTGAACCGCCCCGGCACGGGGGTAAAGGCGTTATGCACCACCGCCAGCGCCCGGTAGCACTCATCCACTGTGTTGACGATAATCCGCACCGCCGCCAAGTCCATAATCTCGTGGAATTCCTTTTGCTGGCGGCGCATTTTTTGGTAAATGCTGTAGAGGTGTTTAGGGCGCCCAGTCATCTCGATAAAGGGAATGCCTGCCTCCTGCAACTTGTCCTGAAGTTGACCAATGACGTGTCCAATATAGGCTTCCCGGTCCGCCCGTTTTTCCATCACATACTGCTGCATTTGCCGGTAAGCCTCTGGCTCCAAATACTTGAAGGCCAGGTCCTCCAGCTCCCACTTGAACCGCCAAATCCCCAGGCGGTTGGCCAGGGGCGCGAAGATGTCCAGCGTTTCCTGGGCAATCCGGCGCTGGGTCTCCGGCTCCAGGTACTCCAGCGTGCGCATGTTGTGCAGGCGGTCTGCCAATTTCACCACAATCACCCGGATGTCCTGGGCCATTGCCAAAAACATCCGCCGGAAACTTTCCGCCTGTCGCTCTGTCTTACTGGAAAAGCTGAATTTCGAGAGTTTAGTGACCCCTTCAACCAAGCGGGTGACTTCGGGACCAAATTCCTGGGTGAGGGTTTCCGCCGTGACCTGAGTGTCTTCTAGCACATCGTGCAAAAAGCCAGCGGCCACCGTCTGGGCATCCCCGCCCAGCTCCCACAGCAAGGTTGCCACCGCCACCGGATGGACAATGTAATCCTCGCCCGATTTCCGCTTCTGACCCCAATGGAGCCGCTTAGCAAATTCAAACGCCTTGGTCATCAGCAGCGAGTCCGGCGTGGGATTCCGGTTGAGTTCCTGTAACCATAGGGGATAAGTAACCGGCTGCGGAGCCGCTACGACCGCATCCACACAGACCCTCGGCTCGATGCTGCTTGGTAAATTCTATCTTAACCAATGGCGCTGGCGATGACGACGTTCCCACCGCCACAGCGTCCCCATGGCCGCCACCAAACCGAGTTGCAGGAGCAGATTGACGCCGGTGCGGACATCTCCCTGACCGCTAAGCAAATCAGTGGCAAACACGAGCGCGCCGATGGCCCCGGACAACCCAAACGCCAGGTAAATAAACTGTCGCAACCCGCGATAGGGCGCTTTAGTTGCTTCGCGCAACCGCCACCGCCGTTCCTGATCCCAAACGCTCATGGAGGTCGTTTAGTTTGATATTCTTAATTCTAAGCGCGGTGCCGGTGTAGCTCAGCGGTAGAGCACTCGATTCGTAATCGAGCGGCCGTGAGTTCGAATCTCATCACCGGCTTGGGTCGGCTGTCTCCCACGGCTGGTGCGCGCGACCGTAGGTGTGGGTAAGCTGAGCCAACTTGGCGGCCAAATCGGCAGTGAGCCGGTCGGGCGGGCAGCGCCATTCCCAATTGCCGTTGGCGGCTCCCGGCGCGTTCATGCGTCCCTCCGAACCCAAGCCCAGCACGTCCTGTAAGGGTACGATGCACCAGCGCGCCACTGACATCATCCCCAGGCGGATCAAATCCCAGTGGATCCCGTGGGCGCTCAGGTGACCCAGGTAGCGAATCACCCGCCGTTGGGTTTCCGGCTCCAACGCTTCGTACCAGGCCACCGTCGGGGGATTGTCGTGGGTGCCGGTATAGACCACGCAGTGGGGCGTGAAGTTGTACGTCAAAAAGGGGTTCTCGGGGTTGCCGTCAAACGCGAATTGCAACACCTTGGTGCCGGGCAACTGGAAGGCATCCCGCAGGGCCTCTACTTCAGGCGTGATCACCCCCAAATCCTCCACGATGATGGGGAGTTCTCCCAGTTCCTGCTGGAGCGTGCGTAACAGGTCTGCCCCAGGTGCAGGCACCCATTCCCCGTTGATAGCTGTGGTTTCCCCTTGGGGGACCCGCCAAAAGGACTCCAACCCGCGAAAGTGGTCAATCCGCACAATGTCCACCAGTTGCAACAACTGCCGAAAGCGCTGCACCCACCAGGCAAAATGCGTCTCGGCCAGCACGTCCCAGTTGTACACCGGGTTGCCCCACAGTTGACCGGTCTTGCTGAAGTAATCTGGGGGCACGCCCGCCATAAAGGTCACCTGGCCCGTCTCCCGGTCAATCGCAAAAAACTCCGGGTGTGCCCACACGTCGGCGCTGTCGTGGGCCACGTAGATGGGGAGGTCGCCGATAATCCGCACCTGCCGGGCGTGGGCATAGGCCCGTAATTCCCGCCACTGCTCCCAAAACAGGTATTGCAAAAAGCAGTGAAACGCCTGGGCCGGGCGGACCTGGTCTTGCCAGCGCGCCAAGGTCTGGGGGTCCCGTTGCGCCAGCGCCGGCTCCCAATCGTACCAGGGTTGACCCGCGTGGGCCTCCTTCAGGGCCATAAACAGGCTGAAATCCGCCAGCCAGTGGGCCTGCTCCTGGATAAAGGCCTCTAGGGACGCCATCGCCGCCCTGTCCTGTTGAAAGTAGTGCCAGGCCAACCGCAGCAGGGGCATTTTGTGCAGGTAAACCGCGTCGTAATCCACCCGCTGGGCCGGCAACTGGGGCGGCGCCAACTCCTTGGGCAACCAGCCCCGCTCCTGCAGGGGTTCCAGGCTGATCAACAGGGGATTCCCCGCCATCGCTGAGTAGGAGAGATAGGGGGAATTGCCGTACCCCGTCGGTCCCAGCGGCAAAATTTGCCAGAGCCGTTGGTCGGCCTGGGCCAAAAAGTCCACCCACTGGCGACTCGCCGCGCCCAAATCCCCGATGCCCCACCCGCCGGGCAACGACGTCGGATGGAGCAGAATACCGCTACAGCGGGGCCACGTCATGGACATCTGTGTAAACAAACATTTCAATCTTACTCTCCGAAGGGACGAATTCCTGGCGCGTCCCGGAAATCCTGGCACAATAAGGAAAGTAAGCAGCACTTATCCATTCGATAAGTTCTGTTGTCATCTTACACACTATCTGCTGACTGTCATGACTGCGACTGCAACTGCCAACACGTTGGAGACCATGCGCAAGTTTGCCGAGACCTATGCCCAGCGCACCGGCACCTATTTCTGTGTTGATTTGGGGGTCACCGCCACCGTCATTCGAGGGCTGGCCAAGCACAAGGAGGAACTGGGCGCGCCCTTGTGCCCCTGCCGTCACTACGAGGACAAGGAGGCCGAGGCCAAGCAAGGGTTTTGGAATTGCCCCTGTGTGCCGATGCGGGAGCGCAAAGAGTGCCACTGCATGTTGTTTTTGACCCCTGACCACGATTTTGCCGGCTCGGCCCAGACCATTGACCCAGACTTTCTCGCCCATTGCGCCTAGGGCGGGTCGGTTGCCAGTTGGGCAACTCGTTGGCGAATCGCCAGTAGATTCAGAGCGACGCCCCGTCGAATCTGGCCTTCGATGAGTCGCACTGGCAACCCCACGCGCGGGCGGAGATGGACGGTGTAACACAACTGGGTCGTCTGGTGCTGGGGGTGCAATTCCCAAGCGCCCCGAAAGATCACAAAATCCCCCTCAACGCCGTTAAACGCGATGCGTTCGGGGTAGAACTCTTCGATATCCAGCACCATCCGCGCGCGAAAGTGAAATTTGAGAAAACCGTGGGCGCCCACTTGCTCGAGACGAATCTTGCCCTCGGGGTGGGGCACTCGCCGGCTCAGCACCACACTAGGGAGAAAGTCCGCCAGCTTGTCGTAATCCGTCAGCACCCGCCAAATCGGTTCCACCGGCTGGGGAATCGTAATAACCGCACAAATCCGGCGCTCCCCAGGGTTGAGCGGTTCAATCGCCACCGTCACGTCTGCCAGTTCATCGGGCGGTGGGCTTAGTAGGACATGCGCCGGATAGGGACGCTTGTCGATGAGTTGCTCTGGATGCATGAGTTCTCCCCGCTAAGGTAGCACAGCGGCGGGACTGAGGTGGCGCAAACCCGGTAAAACGACCTGGGCACCAGACTGGTGTAGGGTTTGGGTGTAGCTCTGGACATCCTGGACGTGGGGCGGCAGGATCCCAACCGCCCGCCAGGTGTATTCCGGGTACTGCACGCGCGCCCGTTGCACCGTGAGCATATCGGCCACCGTATCGCCGGCGTAAATAATCGGGGTGCCCGGTGGGCAAGACCATGCCTGCACCAGGGTCCATAAACCCGTTGGGTCCGGTTTGCCAGGGGCGTCCTCCATGGCCACCAGCGGTGCGTCGGCAAGCCCTAGCCGCGCTAGGGCGTATCGCGCTTCTCGCCGGGGTGCGCCACTGAAAAATCCCCACCGCCAGCCCTGCTCTGTCCAGGTCTCAAAGTAATCCCCCGTAATTAGCAAGGTCTCCTGGGTAATCAAGCCCGTCGGCGCTTCCGTATCTCCCCAGTACCGGCTCTGGAAGTAGGCGGTGATGTCCGCTAGAGGTACGTCCTGGCCCCAGCGCCGCAACAATTCCCGAGCCGCTTCCCAGTCGTTGTTCCAGTAGCCCTCCTGCTTGAGCTGGTCAATGTCCGCCAGGCTGGGACAATAACGGCCCTGGGAGAAATGAGCGACCGTGTCTTGAATTGCCCGCCGGTAGGAGCTGCTGACATCGCGGACCACGCCGTCAATATCGCAAACCAAGACCCCCACCGAAGAACAGGTCACGCCAGCGATAGCTAAAATTGAGGTGAATACGGTACGCTAAATAAGCTAACACGAATCCTTGACCTCGGGAGGTGTACCGCTTGAAGTTTCAGTTGAAGGCCCTGTGGTTGCAAAAAGACGTGGGAATTGCCGTGGATCAGATTGTGGGCACGGGAAGTAGCCCTTTGACCTGTTACTTTTTCTGGCCCCGGGACAACGCCTGGGAGCAGTTGAAAAATGAGCTGGATGCCAAGTCCTGGATCCCCGAAGCCGATAAGATAGAGTTGTTGAATCAGGCGACCGAATTGATTAATTACTGGGAGGAGGGGCGCTTAGGTCGTCCTCATACCCTCCAAGAAGCCCAAGCTCGCTTTCCTCACATCGTCTTTGCCGGTAGCAACTAGAGCTGCAACACTGGTTCGGTTGCGTGCAGTCCTGTGCATTTTGTGAGGTGTGTTATGACGGAGCAGTCCCCGCCCACGTCCCTGCTGACAGCGTTGGCCTGTCTGGACGTGGACTTGACGCAGGAGTTGCAACGTTGGCGAGCCGAACGTCCCCAGTGGACGCCGGAGGTATGGGCCAGATGGCAAGCGGAGCATCCGACCCCGCCGCCCGAGACGGCTTGGGCGTTCCCGCCAGCAGTCAGCGCTGACCCACCGACCGCTTTGGCGGCTGAAGATGACAGCCAGGCGGTTGCCCCTCTGACAACGCCACCACCGGAAACTGACTCAGCTTCTCCAGCCGTAGAGGACACCACCGAATTGGCCCCACGGCCCTCCTGGTCCGAGCGACTCAACCGGGTCTTTGTGCGGCGGCAAGCCCAAGAGAACCAGCCAGCCCCCGAGGCTTGGGCGTTTCCCGAGAGCTGGTATCAGCCGACACGCCACCGGGGAGTCCCCCAGTCGCTGTTGGGGTTTGTCATAGGGTTGACGCTGGCGACCGTGGGAACCGTCGGGGTTCTCCTGGTGGTGCGACGACCGCCATCGCCCGAACCGACAACGTCCCCCCTGAGCGTGCCGGCCCCGCCTCCAGAGCATGCGGTGTTGCCATCACCAGTGCCAAATCTGGCCCGCAAGGAACTGCCTGACTTGAGTGCGGTGCCAACCGTCAGCCCACCGGCTACGCCCAAAGCCCCTACGAATCCCAGCTTGTACTACGTGGTCACGGATTACCAGAACGAACAGAGTCTTCTGCGGGCGCAAAGGGTGGTGCCGGAGGCCTTTGTGTGGCAATTTGACACAGGCTTAAAGGTGCAACTAGGGGCCTTTGAGACCCGTGACCAGGCGGAGGCATTTGTGGCAGACTTAAAGGCGAAGGGGCTGCAAGCCCAGGTGTACCCCTAAAGAGGTAGAGCGGTGAAGTGGTGGCCTTGGTGGAATACGTCCAATCCAGACCAACGGCTGGAGCAGTGGGTGAGTCGGTTGCAGCGGCAATTGCGCCAGGTGAAGCGGGCAGTAGCGGTGGTAGTGGCGACCCAGCGTCGTCTGCGCCGTCAACTCCAAGGCGCTTGCTCGCCAGTCATCCGTCAGGAATTACAGCAGGCCTTGGCCCATCAGAGTCGCCATTGCCGTCGTTTACAACAGCAGCTGCTAGCGATCGAGCAGCAGGTGCAAGCACTCCAGGCGCGGCGGGAAATCCTAACAGCTCGGGTTTCCACGGCGGAAGCTCGTAAGGCGCTGCACGACCTGCGCCAGCACATCAGTGATGGCCCGTTGCCCCACCTGCTACAGGATACGGAGGACCTGGTGCATCGGCTGGAGGCGGAAGTGGAACTCCTTGACCACAGTCTCGGGGAATGGGTGCCGCCGGTGACCGGGCGCTAGCGCGTGTATCTGCAATCCCTGCATCTGCGACACTTTCGCAATTACACCGACCAGGTCGTCACGTTCCAGGCCCCGCAAACTATTCTGATTGGCGACAACGCCCAGGGCAAATCCAACCTGCTTGAGGCGATTGTGCTGCTGGCGACCCTGCATTCACCTCGGGTGCAGCGGGATGGAGAACTGGTGCAAACCGGCCAAACCACCGCCCAGATTCAGGGATATGTGCAACGGCAACCGGAGCCGGCGGAATTGACCCTGGTGTTGCGGGTCTCGGGGCGGCGAACCCTGGCGGTCAACCAGCAGGTGCAACGGCGGCAGATGGATTTTTTGGGGTATCTGCGGGCGGTTTTTTTTTCCTGTTTGGACTTGGAACTGGTGCGGGGCGGTCCGGGCCAGCGGCGGGATTGGCTGGATCAAACGCTGGTGCAACTGGAACCCCTGTACAGCCAACTGCTCCAGGACTACCAGCGGGTGGTGCGCCAGCGCAATGCCCTATTGCGACAGGAAACGGTGACTCCCGCCCAATTAGCCCCCTGGGACGACCTCCTGGTGCAGACTGGCACCCGTTTGATCCGCCGCCGTTACCGGCTCGTGGAACGACTCCAGCCCTTAGCCCAGGCTTGGCATCAACGGATCAGTCAGACGGGAGAGCAATTCAACCTGGCCTATGCCCCCGCTGTGCCGGTGCCAGTCAACGAAGGTGACGTCATCCAGGAGGAATTCCGGCGGCAACTAGCCCAGAAAGCCTCTGCTGAACGGGCGCAACAGACTACGCTCGTGGGGCCGCACCGGGACGAGGTGATGTTGACGCTAGACGGTCAACCTGCTCGCCACTATGCCTCCCAAGGGCAACAACGCACGCTGGTGTTGGCGCTCAAACTGGCCGAGTTAGAACTCTTGGAAACGGTGTTTGGGGAAACGCCGCTATTGCTGCTCGACGATGTCCTAGCGGAACTCGACCAGAAACGGCAGCGGCACTTGTTGACAGTGATTGCCGACCGGGTGCAAACGATTATCACCACGACGGACTTGGCCCGTTTTGAGCCGCCCTGGTTCAGCAGCGCCCAGCAACTCTACGTCGAGCAGGGACGGATATGGCCCCGCAAGTGATTGTCTAACCCCATTCAACTTGTGTAAGATAAAAAAGCTTTCCTCAGTAGCTCAGCGGTAGAGCGGTCGGCTGTTAACCGATTGGTCCCTGGTTCGAATCCAGGCTGAGGAGTTAGGTGATGCTGTACAGTCTATCTTGCCTGCATGAGCGGCCGACTGCGCCTTGCCCCATCCTCCATCTGGCTACTCGCTGACCTGTCAACCGAGTCCAAAGACGTAAAAGCTCTTCAGGGCAATGGTTTCGACCTCCACTTTTGTCGGGTATAGCTAAGCACACAATGTTTGGCATGAGCTACAACTAGAGGCCTTGACGCTTTTGCCTTGCCCGCTGCTCAAACACGCCAGCTCAAATGTTTTTTGCTATAAGTAAGCTGTCCAGATTTATGGCCACAGCTAAGCCGCTTTAGTTTGTCAGAGAGGGGAGAGAAAACTCAAGGGTGGGGCCGTGCTCTGGAACCCAGGGGCTGACAACCATAGATGGCTCAGCTATAAAATCACAGAACTTGACATAAGCTACGGATGGTTTCATTGACCAAAGATTGCATATTTTCCATTGCATTTACCTGTAACTTGCGCACCGTTTGCTTGATGCGATACCACACATGTTCAATCGGAAATCTGGCGAATATTCAGGCAAATATATCAGCTCGTACCCAGCAGCTTCCCCTAGATGACTTGGCGATAGGGGTGCCATTCGAGACGGCTTCTACCACCTTCTTTCACAAGTCGTAGTTGTATGGCCTGTAGCAGAAAACATTTAGGTTGTCGCTCCTAGGAAGGCATCAACGCGGAAACACCCAGGGTCCCGGTTACTGCCTATGTCAAGCATTCTATGCCTAGCTATAGGCATTTTCCCACTCCGTATAGCCGTCAAAAATCTCGTCGCTGTTGCACCGCCTGGAGAAGCCGTTCCTGGACCTCGGCAATGGTCAAGGTGCCCATGTCGCCCCCGTGCCGCGTGCGGATGCTCAGCGTTCCCGTCTCTTGCTCCTTGGCCCCTACAATTGCCATCACCGGAATCTTGGCCGTTTCAGCGTTGCGGATCAATTTCCCTAACCGTTCGCCGGAGGTGTCCACTTCCACCCGCAGGCCCTGCTTTTGCCAATCAGCGGCGATGGTCTGAGCGTAGGGCACGTACTGTTCTCCCACCGGTAAAAAGCGCAGTTGCACCGGCGCCAACCACAGGGGAAAATCGCCCGCATAGTTCTCAATCAAAATCCCAAAAAAGCGCTCCAACGAGCCAAAAATTGCCCGGTGGATCATGATGGGCGTTTGCCGCGAACCATCGGCGGCCACGTATTCCAACCCAAACCGCTGCGGCAAATTGAAATCCACCTGAATCGTCGAGCATTGCCACAAGCGCCCAATAGCATCCCGAATCTTGATGTCAATCTTGGGGCCGTAAAACGCACCACCGCCCACATCTTCTTTGTAAGCCCAATCCTTGGTACGCAGGGCATTTTTGAGAGCATTTGTCGCCAGTTCCCACGCCTCATCTGAGCCGACCGATTTTTCGGGACGCGTGGAGAGATTCACCTCATACTCCCGGAACCCGAAATCCGACAGCACCTGCTCGGTCAAGTTCAACACCCCCAGGATTTCCGCCTCCACCTGTTCCGGCAGACAAAAGATATGGGCGTCGTCCTGGGTAAAGCCCCGCACCCGCATCAACCCGTGCAGCGTCCCGGAGCGTTCGTAGCGATAGACCGTCCCCAGCTCCGCGTAGCGAATCGGCAATTCCCGGTAGGAGTGCAGGTGCGTTTTATAGGTCAACACGTGGAACGGGCAATTCATTGGTTTGAGCTGATACGCCTGGGACTCCACCGCCATCGGCTCAAACATGCTCTCGCGGTAAAAATCCCAGTGCCCCGAGGTTTTCCACAGGTCCAAGTGGGCCAGGTGGGGCGTGTAGAGCAGCTCATAACCCGCCCGCAGGTGGGCCTCCCGCCAGTAATTTTCAATCACCAGCCGCATCCGCGCCCCCTTGGGATGCCAGAACACCAGGCCACCGCCCGCCTCCTCGTGGATGCTGAACAGGTCTAGCTCCTGGCCCAACCGCCGGTGGTCTCGCCGCAGGGCTTCCCGTTTCTGGTGCAAGTAGGCTTGCAACTGTTCGGGGGTCTCCCAGGCTGTCCCGTAGATGCGCTGGAGCATGGGATTGCGTTCATCGCCCCGCCAGTAGGCCCCCGCTACACTTTCCAGCTCAATGGCATCGGGGTTCAGTTCTCCTGTGTTGTCCAGGTGCGGCCCCGCGCACAGGTCCCACCACTCGTCCCCCAAGTGATAAATAGTGATGGGCTCTTCCTTGATGTCGTTCAGAATCTCCAGTTTGTAGGGTTCGTTGAGGGCCTCAATCCGTCGCCGTGCCTCTTCCCGCGTGACCTCCTCCCGAATCACCGGCAATTTTTTCTTGATAATTTTCACCATCTCTTTTTTGATGGCTTTTAAGTCCTGCTCAGTAAAGGGTTCAGGGTGGTCAAAGTCGTAGTAAAACCCATCCTCAATCCACGGCCCAATCGTGACTTTCGCCTTGGGAAAGAGACGTTGAACCGCCATCGCCATCACGTGGGAGGCGGTATGCCGAATGCGCTTGAGTCGCTCCGACTCGCTGGTTTTGGGCAAAGGTACCGGCGTCGCAGTCATGGCCCTATGATAGCGCAGGGGATGGCCGGCAGAGGGAAGCCAAGCGCTGGCTGTCCAGGACAAACAGGGTCAGGTCGTTGGGCAAACGCACCACATGGCTAGCTAACCCTAGCGTATCCGCTTGCCGGTACGTAGGGGGCAACGGCTGCATCTGTTCCGGTGCCACGTCCACCAGCGCCGGAATGGTTGGGCAAGGAATGCCGTAGAGTTCCCCATTGCTGCGGGCCACCACCAGATGGGTTGGGGGTGTCGGGCTGGGTTGACCAAATAAATACCTATGCACGTCCAGGACAATGACCTCCTGCTGCTCAAAATGGGCTAGGCCCACAGGTTTCTGGCCGCTGCTGAAAACAGGTGGGTAGGGAATGACTTTTTGAACCTGGGTCAATGGCAACCCTACCTGAAGCGACCCCAGGGGAAAATGTAAGACCTTCATAGCTGGTTAGGTTACTCTGTTTCCTCTATTATGGGTCTCAGGGCCTGTCGCAGGCGTGTCAATGCGCCAGCTGGTCAAGTAATCGGGGTTGATCGCCAGTCTAGTGGGAGTCACTGTGGCGCTCGCTGCTTCCCACATGGGTCAACGGGATTTTGACCGGTTGCGCTTTGAAAGTTTGAAAGTATTTCTTACCAGAACCTATACCGGCGTTATTTTCGTATTCATTGGGGCGGGGTTAGGGTTTGCGTCGGGAGCCGCCTAGTCCTGGGTATCCCGACCGTGAATGAGCTTGCTAATTGTTCCTTTTGAAAGCGTGGATGGGTTGCTGCGGTGAACAATAGTCACTTAATCTATTGGTATCCAGAAATTCTTGCACGCTGTTGAACGCATTGAAAAACAAGGGAGTTCCAGCAAAGGAAAGAGGAGAAACGGGGCCAATGGTCATGAAGGAATATTCTCTACTGGCAATGTCAAATGAGGAGTGGGGGTCTCGGAATAGCTGGTAGAGATCGAGAGCTTTGCTGCGCCCACCCACCAATTCACCTAAGGCTTTGAACTCAGACCCCATCCCCAGGCCAAAACCAAAGAAAAAGATACGTAGTTGTTCCAGGATTTCCCGATGGAGACTGGAAAGCGTTTGGCTAATAAAAAACCACCCCACGCCGTATTTGCGGGTCGTGCGAGCTGCGTCAATTAAAATGGCGCGTACAGCTTTTTCCTCATCACTGTCTGGTTCTTCTCTGGGCGCTAGACGATGAGCTTCATCCATCAGCACTAATGTATTAAGACTGCGGTTTTGTTGGTAGGCTTGTTCCGCAGCAGTGCGAATGCCTTCTAGTAACCTTTTGATGACGAGAGATTGAATGGTCTCGTTCCAGAACAAAGGGATACTTTGGGATTCGGATACATCGCCGCCAAACAGGGGAAGTGTATCCCAGCCGTTTGTTGTATTGGTTCCCTGTTCCACAGATAGGTCAATTACTACCAGGGGCCGTTGTGCTTGCTCAGGCGTAAACAAATCCGACAACAACCGTTCTACTTTTTGCGCTCCTTGCCGGTCGTCACGAAAGAGTTGCGTCACAGGTAGCCAAACATTCTGGTAGAGTTCATTGGGATTGGTTGCAGCTATCTGTTGAGTGACTCGTTCCCTAGCTTCTTTAGAACCATAGAATTGCACTTGGATGCGTTCTTCTCGCAGCCAGCGCCAAACCTTATCGAAACTCTCCCTTTTGTGTAAATCAGCCAGCCGCCCGTGGTTTTTGCGTAGCTGTTCACTGATGACTTCTGCTGCTTGCCGCTGGTTTTCTGCCGCTTTTACACCCAGCCGCTGAAAGAACCCAGATTCCAGCAGAATTTGCTCAAACAAATACCACCGGTCTAAGACCAAATCCCTGACGCTATAGACCTGTACAGGCTTCCCCAGACGATTCAAAATACGCCGCATTGGCAACTGAAACGCACCCGATGCCGCTTCACCCCTGGCGTCCTTGGCAAATTCGCCTTGGGGGTCAATGACCAGCAGGGCCATTTGAGGGTAGCGGGCATAGGCCAGCAGTATCATCTTGGCCAGCACTGATTTCCCCGAGCCAGTTTTGCCAAAAATGCCCAGGTGATAGGCTTCACCCGCCCCCTGCGGTCCTGTATCAAAATGCTTAAACCACAAGGGCAACAAGGGTTTGGAACCGTAAACATGCCCTAGATAGAAAAGCTGGTCTCGGTAGGGCGAAAGTAATTCGTCGAGCACCCGATCATTCACCAGGCAAATGGGCGTACCGGTTGCAGGAACCGTTCCCAAAATGCTGGGGCAATAACCATTCACTCCCGCAGAAAAGACAGCGCTGATGACCATCTCGCCGGCATGGGTGTCTTGGCGCTCGCTGACTGTGTCAATGCGTCCCCGCTGGCGAACCAAGCTCCGCATCGTCGGGTCTTCATGCCAAACGTTACGCAGCGTCACTTCGGTGATTTGACCGAGGGCGTAATGGGGAAACCCATCCTGCTGGTAGCGAAAGAGCGCTAGTTCCCCGACCAGTTTTTTGTTCACGGCGCTGGCCAGAATCTCTAGTGATATAGCACTACTTGAGGAAGGCGACCCGATGACCCCAATGCGTTCTGCTTGGTCAACAAGTTGGTCTAATTCCAGTCCCATAAAAAGCTTGCCATTCTGCTTGTGATCATACCCCTGATTCTGTGCGATAGCCATGCAGTCCAAAGAAGACGTCGTCGAGATTGCCCTGGTAGGTTTCTGCAATCTGCTGACTCGTGATTTGCCGAAACGTGGGGATGGTTTTGGATAAATGTTTCACCATCCGGTCAGCCATGTATAGCGGGTAGGGTTCCATCATGGCGGGTGTACCGCACTGGTGACGAATACCGTGCAGGGCAATGGCAAGACGGGCTTGATTCTCCGCCACCGCACGGCTCATTTCAATGCGCAGCGCCGGCAACCAGGGATACGGACGGTAGTAGAGCACCTGAATTTCACCAAGTAAGGCAATAATCTTCTCGGCCAACGGTTCAACTTTCGCCCGCATTTCCAACTCGAGGGGATGCAAATTCAAATGCCAGGGTTCACTCGGTGGTTGCAAGCGTCTGGGTCGGGTGTATTCGCCCGGTTCCAACAAAAAGCTCAAAAGGCCCCGGTCATCATGGGTAGCCGGCCACCCCATCGCTTGGCCAATTTCTCGCTTGGTTGTGTACTTGGGGATAGCTAACCAACAGCGGTCGGTGCGCGTTGCAGCCAACACGGTCCAGTAAGCAGCCAAGATGTCGGGCACTTGCTGGCGAAAATGAGCGGTTGTCTCTAGCGATGCCGCCGCTTCACATCTATTCAGCGCCTGGTTGCAGTAAATCAGCGGCGTGGTGAGCGAACCGTCTAGGAAAACAACTTCATGGGGCGCCTGGGCTGCCAATTCCAGTTCCATACCTATCATGAGTGCCCGCAGGATGGTCGTGGTTTCCGTTTCGTGCGTTTCTGTCTCCACCCAGACGCGATGTCGCGGTTCTGGCCAATGGCGCGTTTCTGAAGGCGGAGTCAGCCCTTCCACTGCCACTGCGGCTGCCGCGACCAAATCGTTGGTCAACAGGCGTTCAATTGCATAGGCACCATCAATACCGCAGGTGGTGGGAATGGGCACATAGGGCAACTCGGCATCTCGGCCCAACCAACCCGCCTGCTGGAGCTGTGCTCGCCATGTTTGCCGCTGTGCTCGGACGCGCTCGAAGTCCTGGAGCAATTTCTGGCCTAGGTTCTCCGTCCGTTGGAGCACTTCTTCCACCAGGGCTGCCGGCAACTCACCAAAGGGACGTTCTGCAAAGGTCATCATTTGGGGTTAGCAGCAAGCGTTGTGGGATTTCTTGTTTACGCCACTCTTGCCATCGCTGGACCCGTTCAACACGCGGCAACAACCAACGCACTCGCCACCAGGCCACCAGGTCTGCCAACGGTAAATCCCGATAGACCGGCGCTGCGTCCTGACCAGCCATGTAGGCTTCCAAGTTATCCACTAAGCGGAACAAAAATACTTCTCGCTTAACGCCGTGTCGCAACCAGTCCGAAGGGAGTCCCAGCCGGTGCAAGGCGCGCACCATTGTTTGCCATTTTAGGCGGGGTCCTGTGCCGAAACCGCCGCGCGTGGAAATCCCTTGCTGTTCCAAAAATTGGCGAAACAGGGGATAAAGCTCCATGAGATGGAAGGTGCCGTAGCCTTCAGTGTAACCCAGCGATTCGGCAATGAGCAGGTCCTTGTAGCGCAGGCGATTGTAGAGACTGCTACGGCCAAAGGCGCTGGTGGTGGTCAGAGCCACGAGATGGGCAGGTAATAGCCGTTGTTCGATTTCGGTATAGTGACCGGCGTATTTGCGGGCATAGGTCTGGCGAATCTCATTGGATGCTGCGATCAGAGCAATCAATTTACCGGCCAGCAAGTCAGCGTAGGGTGGCACCGCCCCCAAGGTTTGAATATCCATCGTTTGGTTGACAAAGAGCGTCTTTTGCCCCGGGGGATAGCGAAACAACCGGTCCCGCGCCGGAAAACTCAAAGGTGGTGACTGCAACGCCAGCAATCCCATGAGTTTGCCGTTGGACTGGTCCATCACTAGAAAACGCAATCGCCGCCCATAGCCCTTGGAAAATGGAATGGACCACAACAGGCGAGCCAGGCGAAACAGGTTGTGTTGGGACTCCGTTCTAACTTCCCACAGCACTGGGTCAATCCGTTCCGGTACAACGTCACAGCCATCGGCGAAAAAGTCCAGGTACTTCGGCAAGTGTTGCCGTAACCACCCTTGGCGAGCGACAATTTCCAACTGCGCAGCCGGCTGATGGATATGCCGCAAACGCTCTTTGCTCACCCCTTGAAAACACAACTCGCCATCTACGGCAATGCCAAATCCCAGCGCCTTGAGTTTATCCAGAACTAATTCCCGCAGCGTGGCCGCGTCCACTCCTCACCGCTTTGATTGCATTCCAAACCCACTATACTCCAAACGTCACACATCAGATTCAGCATCAGTATCAAACTCCTGTAACGCTGCGTGGGCAACCGCCGGATGACAATACTGGCACCCCAAACAGTCGTACTGCAACGGTTGCATTTTTTGAGATGCAGTCGCCAGGAGTGCTTGCAGGTCAGAAGCGTCGTTGGGATTGAGCTTAGGCAACATCTCTGTTAGGAACTTGAGCACATAAGCCATGCAGCCACATTTCTGGCATTTCGGTAGGGCCATAGCGGTTTCAATTTCATAGCGAACTTTGTCTAAAGACATAGCTGCTGCAAGTTTGTCAGCGAGATCATTGGAAAACCAAGAACGGAGCTTTGACCAGCATCAGTGACCTAGCCATGCGAGCGATAACGCCGGTTCAATTGGTCAGCAGCCCACACTAGCGATTGCGGCGATTCATCGGTCAAAAGCAATCGAAAACGACCCCCAAAGTTGCGGTCTTGATACGTACCTATCAATTGCTTTTCCGTACCATTATCCCACACATAGAAACCAGTCCCTTTGATGGCTGATTGTTTGTCGTAGGGAAGTGAAAATGCAGTTTTTACCCAGGGTGTCTCTCGCCATACCTTTTCGACAAATTCTGCAAATCCTTTGGGATAGTTATCATCACCAAAACGGGGTTGCTTCTTCTGTTCACCCGTCGCTGGTACAAGCTGAATGGGTTTGGGATGCCGTATCCGAAACCCGTCCAAATAAATTTGCCCAACCGGACTCAATTCATAAACCGGTGTACCGTCCATTTCCACTTCAATCAACAGCACCTTTAATTTCTCATCCACTCGGCCAATTTCATCTTCAGACAGGGCTTCCCCTTTCTCAAAGTCAGTAAGCAACCACGAATTTCGACCAAGCAAATCGTAGTCGAAGGCAACTGGTAACGGCGGGAAATCAATAATTTCTGAGAAGCGTTCATGCTTGTAAAAGACGGGTATATCTAGTACTTGACCCATAATAACAGCTACAGCAATCTGAGCTTTGTAACCACCGGTGGCATCAATAGCGACATACTCAGGCCCGCCAAAGCGCTGGATGATCTCCCCACACTTGCGCACCAGATTCCGTAACCCATGGATTTTGAAATCCGTGGGACGTTGGTCCTGCAACTGCTCGACAACAATGTATTCAATATTACGCAGCTTTAAGTCTGAACGGTTCTCAAAATAAATTTGTAAAAACTGACCGGTATTTTGACCGATGGGCGTATCGGAAACCAGAAAAATTAGATTCTCCAGAGACAACCACTTTTTACGACGGGCTTCTTCAATGGTGTTGATTTCCGCGCCACACAGTCGCTCAGTAGGAGGTATGCGCAGGAGTTCTTTGGCTAATTCACGCCAGTTTTGGGCATCGTAGGCTCGCCGGATGGCTTCCCAATTGGCTGGCGCGTTGGGTGTAACAGCCGACAACCGGCTCAAGTTGCCTTCGAACAGACTGGTGCCAACGGTGCAAATGAGAGTGTTGCGCTTTGACATGGTGTCGCTCACAGTCCACGGGGATGGTCAAGGGGGACAACCCGAAAAATGCGTTTCGTGTGATGGTCATTGCAGCGATGAGAAAAAGCATCGGTTGCCTGTCCGGTTTGGGGGTCTAGAATCTGGTCGCGATGCAACACCACGATATGGGAACCCGTGACCCAGCCCCGCTCATCGGGGTCGCCAAGAATTGCCGCCGGGTCATTGCGAGTGTAATAGCTTAGGGTAAACAGGTCATCCAGCGCCACTAGCTCCGCCATGTAGTACTTCAACTTGCGGACATCAGTGGGACAGTAAGCCAGCTTCATGTTGGCCACCTGTAGCGCTTCCGACCAGGAGACCGGGTCTTGGGTGTTAATCCGGCCTTGGAATTCTTCAGGTGTGCGACCGGTCAAGATGGCCAACACGGTTGAAACACAATGGGGACCCTGTTGCTGGATGGGCTGGAACACCCGTTTGCGGAAAAACGCTTCGTCTTGGCGGGGCCACAGCGAGCAGGTTGCGTCGTAGGGCATGGCTGTTTTTATCCCCCCTGCAAGCGCTCCTGAATCTCCATTAATTGTTCGCGCTCATCCACCACTCCATGGGGCAAGGGCAATTCTAGGTTCGGCCATAGGGGTAAATCGGCACACGGACAGGGGCCGGTCTGCATTCCCACTACCTTGACGGGCACGGGCATTCCACAACGACTACACGGAATAAACTCCCATTCGGGGGAACACAACTGCGCCAGCGTGACCTCAGTACCGCTCAGGGAGTAACGCTCTAGACCGTCCTGCTCCATCTGTCGCCACAGCGCCAAAAATTCAGGGCTATAGTCTCCTGCTTGGGCGACATGCACTGGCCGCCAATGGCGTTGGCCATCCGTGACCGTCTTGCCCGCCTGGAACCAACAGGCAAGATAGTGAAAAACGGCTTCCCTAGCGGCCATAGGCATTCTCAGAACATCTATACTTTACGCTAGCAAATTGTCGCCTGGGGGGCCGGTAAGCGTAAGAAAGGTTTAAGCAACGGTTTATTCAGAAAAAAAGAAATACTTCACCAGCGCGCCAAGCATGCCCACCACAATCGCCCCGAACGCACTACGGCTGAGCAGTTCTTCATTGGCAACCCGCTTGTCGAGACCATTGAATCGCTCATCAAGGCGCTTGATTTCTCCCTTGAGTTCCGTAAAGTGAACATCTATTTTCTTGTCTAATTCCCCAAAACGGACATCAATCTTTCTGTCTAATTCAGCAGCGCGATTCTCAGCTTTCTTGTCTAGCTCAGCAAAGCGAGTGTCCACTTCCGCAAATCGAACATCAATCTTTTTTTCCAGCTCGGCAAAGCGGGTGTCCACTTCTGCAAAGCGGACATCAATCTTTTTTTCCAGCTCGGCAAAGCGGGTGTCTATCTTTTTGTCCAGTTCAGCAAAGCGGCTGTCCACCTCGGCAAGGCGGACATCAATCTTCCGGTCTAGGGCGTCAATCTTGCGGTCCAGGGCAAGTAGAATCTCTCGCAAGTCCTGATTGCTGGATTCACTCATGGGTAAATGCTGGCAATACCAGTAAAATTTTAACCCATGAACGCTAGTTAATCGAACTCGCCGCCAGTGATAGCTCCACCGGTTCTCCAGGCGTCAATTCCAGCACTCGCGTCGGTAAACCTGCTTGGGTCATTTGCTGTTGCAGCGTGGTCACGTCTCCCTTGGCCTGGACGAATCGCAATAGCAAACCACTGGCTTCGTAATCCCCCATCGCCGTAGAAAGCAGCACCTGGGGTTTGAGTTTCTGGGCGAGTTCCAGCGCCACCTGATTCCCACGAATAATCGGCCCCACCAAAGGCAGTGTCAAATCAATCACCGGCGCAATGGCTACATCTACCTTGTCCGTCACCTGAAAGACGCCCTGGTGATAGCCGTGGGGTTCGTAATACAGTGTTTGTCCCGTTGCTAATTCCCGCAGCAGATAGGCGTTTTCCACCTGCGTAGGCCCCACCGGCGCGCCAGGTAAGGCTTGCACGCGGAGCTTATCCGCCAGGGTCGTCTGCTCCCCATGTGCTAGGGCCGTCACCTGGGTGTAGCCGAGTTCTCGCACCACCTTGGCAGCGCTGGGACTGGCAATCACGGGCGTGGTCGGGTCTAGACGTTTCAGCGTCGCCGGATGGCAGTGGTCTTCTAGACCCTGGGTAATGACAATGGCATCTAAGTGACTGGGTAGTTCTGGGATGGGTCGCCGCCGTTCCGCCTTGAACAGCCACTCCATGCCCCCAAACACCAGCGGCCCCACCAGCCACGGGTCCACCAGCAAGCGCAACCCCGCCCATTCCAGCAACCACGTGTTCGCCTCAAACCACGTCACCCGCATCGCCCGACCCCCGCATGCTCCTTTACATAATTTAACGTTTCGGGACGGGATCGGCAGTAACCAGGGGAAGCCATTGGGGTAAAACGTCGGGAGCGCCATACCAAGGGCCTGGCGAACGGGGGGAATGCCAGACACCGGTTAACGTCAGGTTCATCGCCCCTTCCAGATGGGCAGCAGCGACTGGCGTAATGCCGTCCCCCCACACGTCCCCTTGCCCCACCGTCAGGCGGTAACTCTCGTAGGTAAAGGTCCAGGGTCGCCCCTGCACGGCGTGACCGGCAATGCAAATGTACGTCACCTGCGGGTAGTAAGCGCCAGGGTAAGCCGTGTTCACAAACTCTAGATTCCGGCGGGTCCAGCGTTCTTGGCTGCGATGGGGTGTGCCGAGCGTGAGTAAACGTTCCACCCGCTCTACACCGGCCCAAACGCGCCCTTCGTAGGGTTTATCCCCCAGATAAATCCGGCCAATCCACCCTCCTGCGGAGTGACCGATGAGCGTGATTTTCTCCCCGCCGTACTGCTGCTGGACACGGCGCACGGTTTGGTCCAGGGCTTCGAGTATAGGGGTTACGGGTCGTCCGCCCAGCGTCGGCAGCCAATCCCACCAGCGCAAGGGCACCACGTGCAAATCCACGCCAAACGCTCGCGCGGCTTTCACCAGGTCGGTATAGGGTTCCCAACCGGCCAGATAACCGGGCAGCAGGACCACCGGTTTCATGCCTCGTCCTCCAGGGGAGCAAAGCCATGCCGTTGGATGTTCTCGGTGACCACCTTGGGGTCCACAAATTGCAGCAGGTAATCCGGCCCGCCTGCTTTGGAACCGACGCCGGAGCAACGAAAGCCCCCAAAGGGTTGGCGGCCCACAATGGCTCCCGTGATGCCCCGGTTGATGTACAAATTACCGCAGGCGAACGTCTGGGCGGCCTGGTGAATATGGCTGGGCGTCCGGGAATATACCCCACCGGTCAGGGCGTAATCGGTGTTGTTGGCAATCTGTAATGCCTGGTCGAAATCTTGGGCGCGTAGGACCGCCAGCACGGGGCCGAACCACTCCTCTTGGGCTAGCGGGTCCTCCGGCGCAACGTCGCCAAAAATCACCGGCCCCACGTAATAGCCCCTGGTCGGCGCTGGACATTCCACGAGCACCGGATAGCGCTGTTTCGCCGCTGCGATGGCTTGGTGGAGACGGGTGTGCGCCTCCTGGTCAATCACAGGACCTACCGTTGTGGCCGGGTCGGTGGCGGGGCCAATGACCAAGGAAGCTGTAGCGGCGGTCAACCGTTCGATGAACGTCTCGTACACCGGCGGCAGGACAATCACCCGCGAGCAGGCGGAACACTTTTGCCCGGCATACCCAAACGCCGATTGCACCACCCCTTGCACGGCTTGGTCCAGGTCCGCGCTGGCATCCACAATGATGGCGTTTTTGCCCCCCATTTCCGCCACCACCCGTTTCAGATGGCGTTGCCCCGGTTGTTGCTGGGCCGCTTGGGCATAAATCTGGCACCCCACCGCCCGCGAACCCGTAAAGGCAATCCAATGCACGCCCGGATGATTCACCAGCACTGGCCCGATGATTTCGCCCCACCCCGGCAATCCCTGAAACACACCTTCCGGCAGGCCCATGTCCCGGAGCAAATCGCTGATGAGTTGACTGAGCTTGCACCCGATCACAGACGACTGCTCCGCCGGTTTGTAGAGCACGCAGTTGCCCGTGACCAGCCCCGCCGTGATCATCCCCACCGAAATCGCCAGGGGATAGTTCCAGGGGGCAATCACCACGCCGACGCCCTTGGGTTGGTAGATGTAGCGATTGGTTTCGCCCCAGAGGTCATAGACATAGCCTTGAGCCAAGCGTTCGGCCTGCTGCGCATAGTACCGGCAAAAGTCAATCGCTTCGGTGACTTCAGCGTCGGCTTCTCGAATGGGTTTGCCCACTTCCCAGGCCATCCACGCCACCCATTCGGCCCGCTGCGCGGCTAACTGGTCCGCTAGCCGATGTAATAACTGGGTGCGCGTTGACAAGGGCGTTTGTCCCCACACGGGCTGGGCTGCTTGGGCCAACTCCATCGCCTGGATGACCGCCTGGACATCTGCCAGTCCAACCCGGCCAATGACTTGCTCCGGGTCACTGGGATTCACCGACACTAGGATGTCAGCCGACGAGCAGTGGGGGAGCAGGTAGTCCTGGCCCAGTTGCGCGCGTACCTGTTCAATGGCCTGGAGAAAGGGGTCGCTGGTAGCGGGCAGGGCAAAGTTGGTGTCAGCAGCGCCAGCAAAGGCCAATCCCGTGGGCAACGGCGTTGTCGGTTCCGCTGGGGTGGGGGGAGCCAGGAGCTCAGCGGCGTTTTCCTTCTGCAATTGCTGGCGCAAGAAAGACGTGTTGGCCGTGTTTTCTAACAAACGCCGGATCAAATAGCTCATCCCTGGCAGGAGTTCGCCGTAGGGGCAATACACGCGCACCTGTTGTCCCCGCGCCACCAGCGCCCGCGCCAGCGCATCCCCCATCCCGTAGAGCACCTGGGATTCCCAGGCGGTGGCGGGTAAGTGCAGGGCTTCGGCGACGGCCAGGGCATGGGCTTGGGAGCGGACGTTGTGACTGGCAATGGCCGGATAAACTGCGTCGTGCTGCTCCAGCAGTAAACGGGTGAGTTTTTCAAAGTTGGCGTCGGTGGAACCTTTGTGGCGATAGACCGGGGGCGGCCAGCGTTTCTGTTGCGCCAGGATGATTTCCTGGTCCCAGTAGGCGCCTTTGACCAAGCGCACGGTCAGCGGCGTTCCCCGCAACCTGGCCCAGGCGAGCAGCTCCCGCAGGTCCTGTTCACTGTCGGTCAAATAGGCCTGGAGGGTGACGCCCACATCGGCGCGCGACCGGAATTCGTCCTGGAGCAAGACTTCCTTCAGGATAGAGAGCGTCAGGTTTTTGTACTGGTACTGCTCCATGTCGAAATGCACGGCCACCCCCAGTTCACCGGCTTTGCGAAGCAGCGTGGTAATCGCCTGGGTGACCTGGGCGCGGGTGCGTTTCTCGGTCAAGGGGTCGAACTGGGAATAGAGCGCCGTGAGCTTGACGGAGACCTGCGGCTGACACCCCCAATCCACGGCAGCCAGTTCCGTCATCAAATCCAGGTAGCGCTGCAGGTAGGCGCGGGCTTCGGCGTCGCTGAGCACGGCTTCCCCCAGGATGTCCAGGGTAAAGGTCATTCCCTGGCGGCGCAGGCGTTCGAGCGTGTGACGGACGGCGGCGAAATGCTGACCGGCAATGTATTTGCGGGCTAGCGTGCTGACTGCTGTGGTAAAGGTCTGGGCGGCGATAGCAGGATGCGTGGCTTGCAATAGATTTTTCAGCAGTCCCGGCAATTCCACCTGGGGTTGGTCGAGATATTCGCGCAGGTGCTGGTGGATGGCATCGCTGCTACTTAAGCTGGGCAAAGTGTCAATCAACCGGAACAACTGGGTGCGCAACCCCGGGTGAGTCATTGTCCAGGCCAGCAGTTTCTCGTCCCATTGGAATTGCTCTTGCACCTGCGCCCACCAGGAACGACCGGGACGAGTGGCAGCCAGCAATTCCTGACCCAGGGCTTGGGTGCGGGCTTCAAGAGACATCGGCGGCGACCAATAGGTTATTTCCTAGTCTAAACGCTGGCTTTCAGGGACAATGGGTAAGGAAGCGCTGGGGATGAACGGCAATGGCCCGGTGTACGCTGACAGCGGCGGCCAAAATCAATTTGTACTTGCGGATTCTCGGGCGACGGGCAGACGGCTATCACGACGTGGCGATGGTGCTGCAAAGCGTCAGCCTGCGGGATGTGATCCATCTAGCGACCCACCCTGGCAAAGGCATCCACCTGACCTGTCAGCACCCCCACGTGCCCACCGATGCCACCAACCTGGCCGTGCAGGCGGCGCAACTGCTGACGCACCGGTTTCCCCAGGCAGCCACCGGCGTGAACATCCATATCGAAAAACACATTCCGGTGGCAGCGGGTCTGGCCGGGGGGTCGAGCAACGGTGCGGCAGTGCTGGTGGGACTCAATCACCTGTGGGGCTTGGGACTGACGGTGGGGGAACTCCAAGAATTGGCGGCCCAGTTGGGTTCGGATATGCCCTTTTGCGTGCAGGGGGGAACGGCCCTGGCCACCGGACGCGGAGAAACTTTAGAACCCTTGCCGCCGCTTACAGGGGGAGCCATTGTGCTGGCCAAGCATCAAAACTTGAGCATTTCCACGCCCTGGGCCTATCGCACCTACAGCGAGCAATGGGGGCATACGTTTGGGGACGTTCCTGACCAGTCGGACCATTTTGTACAAATCCTGGCCCAGCACGATTTCACCCACATCGCCGCCCATTTACACAACGATTTTGAAAAGGTGGTGTTGCCGGCCTATCCCGAAATTCAAGTGCTCAAGCAGGCCCTGCTGGCAACTGGCGCCCTGGGGAGTTTGCTGTCGGGTTCAGGGCCAACCGTCTTTGCCATTTACCCAGACCGGGCGACCGCTGAGCAAGCCATTCTTACGTTGCAAGCCCAGCAGCCAGAGGTGGATTTTTGGCTGTGCGAATGTTGCCCCTGGGGGATTCAACTAGTGGCTTAACTTTTAGCCGTCAAATTGCCAATGCTCATAGCGCTCAAAAGGCTGATGAATCCAGGGGTTATCGGCCAAGAATTCCACGTAGTAATCTGGTTGAAATTGGGTGTGGGCTTTGACCCAGAGCACGGCTGTTTTCAGGGCCTGGATGTCGGCGTTGGGGTCCCCCAGTAAATGATTCACGATTTTCGCCAGGGTTTGCCCCGAATCCACCATGTCGTCTACGACCAGCAAGCGCGGCCCAAGCTGGGGTTGGGTGGTGGTGATGCAGTTGGCCAGGCGCACGTCTCCCCGCTGTTGACCCACGTAGGACTGGGCGCTGATAATGGCCAAGGGTTTGTGAAACATGCGCGATAGCGTATCGCCAATGCGGAGTCCCCCCCGGGCAATCGCCAGAATTTGGTCAAACTCCCAACCCGACCGGTAAATCTGTTGCGCCAGGGTCTCAATCAACTGGTGGTAGCGCTCCCAGGTGACGTGGTAATCGGGCATGGCTGGCGGCTCCGGGGTGTATTTCGATTTTACGCACCCAGGGCAATGGTAAAATGTCCATTCATTGGCATGACGGATGATATATGACCTTCTCGCGCCGTAGTCAAGCCATTACTGCCGGCGTCGAACGCTCCCCGAACCGGGCGATGTTGCGGGCAGTGGGGTTTACCGATGCCGATTTCGACAAACCCATCGTGGGGATTGCCAGCGCCTATAGCACCCTGACACCCTGTAATGCGGGGCTCAACGATTTAGCGTTGCAGGCGGAAGCGGCGATCCGGCAAGCGGGCGCGATGCCCCAACTGTTTGGCACCATCACCATCAGCGATGGGATTTCCATGGGCACGGAGGGGATGAAGTGCTCCCTGGTGTCGCGGGAAGTGATTGCCGACTCAATTGAAACGGTGTGCCTAGGCCAGAGCCTGGATGGGGTGCTGGCGATTGGCGGCTGCGACAAAAACATCCCAGGGGCGCTGATTGCCATGGCGCGGCTGAACATCCCGTCGGTCTTTGTCTATGGGGGAACGATTAAACCAGGGCATTACAAAGGCCAGGATTTAACCATCGTCAGCGCTTTTGAAGCGGTGGGAGCCTACAGCGCTGGCAAGATCACTGAGACAGAATTGCTGGAAATTGAGCGGCGGGCCTGTCCGGGGGTGGGTTCCTGCGGCGGCATGTACACGGCCAACACCATGTCGTCAATTGCCGAAGTGCTGGGGTTGAGCCTAATGTATTCATCCACCATGGCCGCCGAAGACCCCGAGAAGCTGGAAAGCGCGGCATTATCGGGCAAAGTGCTCGTGGAAGCCATCCGGCAGCAGATTCTCCCGCGCCAGTTGATCACCCGCCAGTCCTTGGAAAATGCCATTGCCCTGTTGATGGCGGTGGGGGGGTCCACCAATGCCGTGTTGCACCTGCTGGCGATTGCCCATGCCGCCGAAGTGCCCTTAACGTTGGATGACTTTGTGCGCATCCGGGAGCAGGTGCCGGTGCTGTGCGACCTGAAACCGTCGGGGCGGTATGTGACGGTGGATTTTCACCGGGTGGGGGGCGTGCCCCAGGTGCTCAAAATCCTGCTCAACCACGGCTGTTTCCACGGCGATTGTTTGACGGTCACGGGCAAGACCTGGGCGGAACTGCTGGCAGATGTACCTGATGAACCGCCTCCTGACCAAGACGTGATCCGTCCCTGGCGCAATCCGGTCTATCCCCAAGGTCACATCGCCATCCTGCGGGGGAACCTGGCGACCGAAGGCGCGGTGGCGAAAATTTCCGGGATTCAGCAGCGGCAGATCACAGGGCCGGCGCGGGTGTTTGATTCCGAAGAAACCTGTTTGGCGGCCATTCTCGCCGGTCAGATCAAGGCGGGAGATGTGGTGGTCATTCGCTACGAAGGACCTAAAGGCGGGCCAGGGATGCGGGAAATGCTCTCGCCCACATCGGCGATTATCGGCGCGGGACTGGGAGATAAGGTGGGTTTGATTACCGATGGCCGGTTTTCGGGCGGCACCTACGGGCTGGTGGTGGGCCATGTTTCGCCAGAAGCCGCAGTCGGGGGTGCGATTGCCCTGGTGCAGGAAGGGGATTTGATTACGATTGATGCCGACCGGCAACTGTTGCACCTGCACGTGAGCGATGAAGAACTGGCCCGCCGGCGCGCGCAATGGCAACCCCCGGCTCCCCGCTACACTCGCGGTGTCCTGGCGAAATATGCCAAGTTGGTGTCAGGGAGTCATTTGGGCGCTGTCACTGACCTGAACTTGCTCTAGCGCTGTGGCTGCGACCATTCATGTGATTGGCATGGGCGGGGATGGCCCCAGTCCCCTACCGGAAGTCCAGCAGGTACTAGCCCAGGCGCAAATTCTTTGTGGGGCTGAACGGCATCTGGCCCATTTCCCGGAGCATCCAGCGCGGCGCTTGGTTTGGGGTCATCTCGACCAGGACATCGCTGCGATGAAAGACTCTATTGCCCAGGGGTATGAGCACATCGTGGTTTTGGCCTCGGGGGACCCCTTGTTTTTTGGCATTGGGCGCCTGTTGCTGTGCCATTTCCCAGCCGATATGCTGCGGTTTTACCCCCATCTCAGCGCCGTGCAGTTGGCCTTTAGCCGCCTGAAGCTGCCCTGGCAAGACGCCCGCATTATTAGCCTGCATGGTCGCGCCTGGGAAAATCTCCTCCAGCCTCTGAAGCAAGGCGTGGAAAAAATTGCCATTTTCACCGACCCCCAGCATTCCGTCGCTGAAATTGCCCAGGTGCTGCAAGGGCTGGTATTACCGGTCCACTACCGAATCTGGGTGTGTGAAAACTTGGGAACTCCCCAGGAAAACGTGCAGTGTTTAGATATCGAAACCGCTCGCCATTACCAAACGCCGGGGTTAAATGTCGTGGTCTTGGTGCGCGAATCGGTATCACCGGTTTTACCCCCATCGCTTCCCCTGGTCGGTCTAGCAGACCACTGGTTTGAGAGTTTTCCCGACCAGCCAGGTCTCATGACCAAAAAAGAAATTCGTGTGCTGGTTTTATCGCTGTTGCATCTCCAGGATGGGCAGGTGATTTGGGACGTGGGGGCCGGAACTGGCAGCGTCAGCATTGAAATCGCCCGGCTATTGCCCCATAGCACTATCTATGCCATCGAAAAAAACAGTTTGGGGGTGCAATTGATTCGCCGGAATCTCGCGCGCTTTCAGGTGAACAATGTCGCTGTCATCAGCGGTGCAGCCCCCCAGGCCCTGGCAACCTTGCCCGCTCCCCAGCGAGTGTTTATTGGCGGCAGTGGCAGGGAACTTTTATCCATCCTAGATGCGGTGGCGACGCGGTTATCCCCAGGGGGTGTGGTGGTGCTGGCGCTGGCGACGCAGGAACACCTAGCCCAGACGCTCCAGTGGTCGCAGCAGCAAAGCTGGCGGTACCAAGCGCTGGATGTGCGCTTAGCCCGCTCCCTGGCCATTGGCGAGTTGACCCGCTGGCAGCCCTTGAATCCGGTGACCCTGGTGCAATTGACCAAACCCGCTTAATTCGGCTGGGCGCGTCCGACCGTCTTATCCAGGCCCAGCGTGCCGTTGAGATTGACGCCCGCCATTACCGCCTGTTGCACCCGCGCCCCGGTTAGATCGGCACCTTCGAGATTGGCGCCCGTGAGATTGGTATCGGTCAAATTCACCACGCTCAAATTGCTATGGCTCAGATTGGCATTTTGCAACCGCGCCCGCGAGATATTCGCCCCCCGCAAATCGCTGTGGCTCAAATCGGCTTGGACGAGATTGGTTGCCAGCAAATTCGCTGCGACCAGGCTCACCTTGTGCAAGGTTGCCCCTTCCAGCGTCGCCTGGGATAAATTCACCCGGTCGAGTCGCGCCCCGGTCAAGTCCACCCGCGTCAAATCCGCCTGGCTCAAGTCTGCTTCTCGTAAATTCGTTCCCTTTAACTTCGCATCCACCAGTTCCGCCCGTTGCAGGCGCGCCCTGGGTAGCATTGCCCCTACTAAACTGGCGTTCCGCAGTTTGACCCCTTCTAAGCGCGCATCGGTCAAATCGGCCCCGTCCAAATTCACCCGATTCAACACAGCATTGGTCAATCGCGCCTGGGATAAATTCACTCCCGTTAACAGGGAACCCGTTAGGTCGGCGTCGCTGAGATTCACATCGGCCAAATTGGACTTTTCTAGCGTCACCAAACTCAAGGATGCCCGCCGCAAATTGGCTTCACTCAAATCCACGTGGGCCAGGTTGGCGCCGTTCAAATTCGCCCGCTCCAAATTCGCCCGAACCAGCACCGATTTCGCCAAGTTGGCATTTCCCAAGTCGGCCTGTTTGAGATTGGCATTCCCTAGATTGGCTTCGCTCAAATTGGCGTTGAATAGCTTGGCCCCTTCAAGATTGGCACCGGCCAGATTCGCGCCCTTCAGATTGGCATGGCCCAAGTTAGCCCCTACCAACACCATTCCCCGCAAATCGGCACCCGACAAATCGCATTTAGGGCATTGATTGGTGCTGGCCAATTGCTGGAGATGTTCGGGATTGGCTGCTTGCGCCTGCGAACTGATCAGCAACCCCATGCCGATGGTCAACACGCCCCACACCGCCACTCGCATTGCTTATCTCCCCTGACAACGTGCGCACAATCGCTATAACGTTTGCCTGCAATTATACTGCTGAGCATTGTGTTTGTTGTCGTCATAACCAAAACAATGAGTGAATGCTTCAGACGGTGGGTGCAAACTCCAGTAGCTGGTGTTATATTCATGGCAGGGTGTTGGGGAAGTGAGTCATGCGCTGGGGCCGGTTAGGAGTGCAGCTTGTCCTGGGGATACTGGTGGGAATCGGTTTAGCCTTCGGCATCCATGCCCTCATCGGCCCATCGTCACCCCAAGTGACTGTGACCCAAACGCCAGCCTCACCCGCGCCGGCGGTTGTGGAACAGCGGCCCAAGGAGTTGCCTCCGGAAACAAAAGAAGTCTTGGCGCAATTTGGCAACAAGATTGAAAACCCACCCCGTGGGGATGTGCGGTTGATGGTCATTAGCGATTTGAACGACATGTATGGAGCGACCACCTACGCGCCGGAAGTAACGCGAGCGATTAAGCTCATCCCGTTCTGGCAACCCGACATGATTGTGTGCAGCGGCGATATGGTGGCGGGGCAATATCCAGCCCTAACCGAAGCGCAAATGCGGGCCATGTGGGAAGCATTTGACCGCACCGTTGCCGCCCCGATTCGTCAACTCAAAATTCCCTACGGATTTACGATTGGCAATCACGATGCGTCGAGTGCCCTGAGTGTGAATAAAACTTTTTTGTTCCAAAAAGAGCGAGATGTAGCGGCGGAATACTGGCGCGACCCCAAGCATGACCCCGGCGTCAACTTTGTGGACAAGTTTGAATTTCCTTTCTATTTCACGTTTGAGTTTAAAGACATTTTCTTCTTGGTTTGGGATGGGTCGTCCCACCACATTCCCCCAGACAAGCTGGCGTGGGTCGAAAAATCCTTGGCTAGTCCCCGCGCGCAACAGGCCAAGATGCGTATCCTGCTCGGCCACTTACCCCTGTATGCAGTAGCGATTGGACGCAACGACCCCGGCGAAGTTATGGAAAACGCTGACAAGCTGCGGGCGATGCTGGAGAAATACAACGTTCATACCTACATCAGCGGCCATCACCACGCCTATTACCCAGCTCACAAGGGGAAATTACAACTGTTACACACGGGAATTCTGGGCGCTGGACCGCGACCTCTCCTAGCTGGCAACACTCCCCCTTGGAAAACCCTGACGATTCTGGACATCCGCTTTGACAGTCCCGAATTAACCACCTACACCACCTACGACATGCAGACGATGAAGGTGATTGACCAGACGCTGTTGCCGCGTTTCATCGCCGGTCATAACGGGGTGGTGTTGCGTCGAGATGTGGACCAGCTTACTGCTAGCGAACA